>DHHE01000187.1 GCA_002403115.1 bacterium UBP2_UBA4780
GTGCGAAACGGCGACGCCACCGTGGCCGTCCGCTACGGCGAGACCTCGGGATTCGACAACTCCAGCCTGACATCAGGGGCCAGGGTGCGGGTCACCGGCATCGTCTCCCAGTACGACAAGACGCCGCCCTACAACACCGGGTACCAGATCGTGCCGCGCTTCCCCGAAGCCTACGGCTACAACGGCAGGCAGCATCCGGCCGACATCGAGCTGATAACCGACCTGACGCCGGCCTCGGAGTCCCCGGTCATCGCCGGCGTCAAGCCCAACCCGTTCTCGCCCGACTGGGGCGAGGTGGCCTGGATAGAGCTGAACGCCCCGGCCACCGACCGGGTGACCATGCGGATCTACGACCTGAAGGGGCGGCTGGTCAAGACCTGCTTGAACAACGCCCCGGGCGGCCACCAGAACTACCCCTGGGACGGCAAGGACAACATGGGCCGACGGGCCAGCATCGGCATCTACATCGTCCACCTGCGAAGCGTCTCGCCCCAGGGGGGCGGCGTGGACCGGACCAAGCTGGTGGTGCTGGGCACTCCATTGAAATAGGGAGGGAACGACAGATGAAGAAGATAGCGATCTTTCTGGCCATCCTGTGCCTGACCGCGTCAGCCCGCGCCGCCTTCGAGGACTGGCAGGTGGGCATCAGGGCCAATTCCATGGCCGGGGCCTACTCGGCGGTCTCGGACGACATCGAGGCCATCAGGTGGAACCCGGCCGGCCTGGGCGGCATCCAGGGCTGGCAGGCCTCGGTCTACGGCAAGAGGCTTTGGGGCATCCGCGGCCTGGTCAACGGCACCGGCAGCATCGCCCGTTCCTGGGGTCGCTGGGGCGGGGCCGGGATATCCCTGCAGCAGGTGGGCTGCGACTGGGAGAAGGACCAGGCCCTGACCCTGGCCCACGGCTTCGCCATGAACCGGCAGCTGTCCTTCGGCTGGGGGGTCAACCTCTACCGGCTTTGGCAGGAGCGCTTCGGCTCGGCCTCGACCGCCGGGTTCGACATCGGGCTCCTGGCCAGGGTCTACCGCCGTTGGAGCCTGGGCATCCACGGCCACAACCTGAACCATCCCAGCCTGGGGACAATCTACCAGTACGACCTGCCCAGCTGGGTGTCGGCCGGGGTGGGTTACCAGCCGTTCCCCGGGGTGCTGGGCACGGCCGAGGCCACCAAGGAGGTCGGCCGGATAACCCGTTACAAGTTCGGCTCGGAGTACGCCCTGTCCCAGGACCGTCTGAAGCTGCGGGCCGGCGTCCTCAACGAGGGACAGCTGACCCTTTACACCATGGGCTTCGGGGTGGAGGCCATGGGCGTTACGGTGAACTACGCCTTCGAGGGCGGCCATGAGGCGCTTTTCGGGACACACCAGTTCGGCCTGGGCTACCGCTGGGGAGGGAGATGAGACACCTCGACTTCATTTCCGGCAACAACTGTCATCCTGAGCGGGCTCCCTCGCCCGGCANNGTTGAAGGATGGGCCTGTCGCCCTTCAGCTAGCCAGGCACGCCGGCCTGCCTCAGGGTGACAGGCGCGGGGCCGGGGCGCTCATGCGCTTGTACTTTTTGACGGCCCTTTCGCTCATTTTGGCGGCCATGCCCGCCGGCGCCCAGCAGGCCGAGTTCTACCAGGAGCCGGATACGGTGCTGGTGTCGGCCGGGGAAAAGCTTGACCTCAACTCGGCCTCCCTGGGGGAGATCCGGGCGCTCGAGGGCCTGCCGCCAAAGATGGCCGACAACATCCACCTCTACCGTTTCCGGCGCGGCCACCTGACCAGCTTCTACCAGCTGATGGAGGTGGAGGGGATGACCCCCGAGTTGCTCCGGGCGCTCAAGGCCCAGGTGAGGCTGTCGCCGCCGGAGGAGCGGCGCCAGATCACCAGGTACATCGCCGAATTGCAGGACAAGCTGGCGGCCGAGGAGAGCCCGGGCAAGGGCGCCATCGACGCCTGGGAGGGCCTGCTGCTGAGGCCGATGGACATCAACCGGGCCGGGGTGGACGATCTGCTGGTGCTGGACAACGTCACGGCGGTGGACGCGGCCGCGGTGGTGCGCCACGTCAAAACCCAGGGGCGCATCAACGACTGGCGCAGCCTGAGGCGGAACGTCCAGGGGCTGTCCAACTACGGGTTCCTCAACATGAGGAACTACATCACCATGGAACCCGTCCGGGAGCGCTTCTCCTTCGGAGGCAACTACCGCCTGAAGGCCTCCTGGGACGACCGGCTGGACGGGGGCGATGAGGAGGACTTCAGGCACCTGGCGGCCCAGCTCCAGGCCTCCATCGACGCCTTCACTCCGGGCTACGCGGTGTACGACACCCTGACCACCGGCCGGATTCTTTCCAACGCCGGCTGGACCCAGCCCGAGATCGACGCCCTCAAGGATCGGCTGGAGGCCGAGCGCCGCTACCTGGCCGGGATGCCCAACTACGGTTCCATCCAGCACCGGCTGGTGATGAACCTCGGACCAGACATGAAGCTGGGCGGGCTTTGGAACCAGGAGGCCTACGACCGCCAGGCCCTGGCCAAGGGCTACGCCCAGTTGTCGGGTTTCGGGCCGGTCCGCAAGCTGCTCCTGGGCAATTACCGGGTGGTGGTGGCCCAGGGTCTGGTGATGGACAACACCGACGACGACTTCTACGCCAGCCGCAGGACCTCGCGGGCGGCCGGCCTTTTCGGCGACATCACCACCACCCAGGAGTTCGCCTTGCGCGGCGCCGCCCTGGAGGCGGGGCTTTGGCGGCTCAAGCCGACGGTGTTCTATTCCGACGACCGCAAGGACGGCATCCCCAACCGGGACGGGTCGGTCAACGGTTACATCGTGATGACCCCGCGCTTTCCGCACTACCGCGACGTCTTCGGCGAGAAAACAGCGGGGTTCAGCCTGGCGCTGAATATGGACGACCTGTTCTTCCTGCCGGTGGGCACGGCCTTGGGCGTCTCCGGCTACCAGTCAAGATACGACCGGACCATCAGGCCGTCGGCCGACGACCTGGACCTGCCGGGAGACAAGGCCGACCTCTCCGACCCCAATTTCACCCGGCTGTGGTCCGGCGACGTCCGGAGGGTCGGGGGCGTGTTCTTCCGCACCGTGGT
>DHHE01000175.1 GCA_002403115.1 bacterium UBP2_UBA4780
TAATTATCTTCCATTACGGCGCCGAAGTCAAGAGGCAATTCGGCTATGCCTTTGCGTTGAAAAGCCTTGACTTTTTCGCCGGATAAGGGATATAATTAAACATTCTTTTCCGTTCCGCAGACGCGGCCCGGCCGGACCGGAACCCGGCGTCCGGCGTTGCTTGGCCGGAGACGGCCCGGGCAATCCTGCCGATCACGAACAACACATCTGGAGAGTCCGATGGACCTTCGGGAACAGCTGGCCGGCATCAGGATCATCAACCCCGGCAAGATACACCGCAACCTGCCCCCGGCCGTGCTCATCGAGATGGCGGTGGCCAGGGGCGAGGGCATCCTGGCGGCCAACGGGGCCCTGGTGGTGCGCACCGGCGTTCCCAGCGGCCGCTCCCCCAACGACAAGTTCTTCGCGGACGAGGACTCCATCCGCGGGGTGATAGACTGGGGCAAGGTCAACATCCAATGCCCGGCCCCGCAGTTCCAGAAGCTGACGGAGAAGGCCTGCCGGGACCTCCAGAACAAGGAGCTGTTCGTGTTCGACGGCTACGTCGGGGCCGACCCCCAGTACCGCCTCAAGGTGAGGGTGATAACCCCGACGGCCTGGCACGCCCTGTTCGCCCACACCCTGTTCATCAGGCCCCCGGCCGGGGAGCTGGATGGTTTCGAGCCGGGATTCACGGTGCTGGGCTGCGGCTCGATGAAGGCCAGTCCGGGGCGGGACGGAACCCGCTCCGAGGTTTTCGTGGCGGTCAGCTTCGAGAAGAGGATCAACCTGATCCTGGGCTCCATGTACGGCGGCGAGATCAAGAAGAGCATCTTCACCATCCTCAACTACCTGCTGCCCCAGCAGGGGGTGTTCCCGATGCACTGCTCGGCCAACGTCGGCCGGGAGGGGGACGTCGCCCTTTTCTTCGGCCTGTCGGGCACAGGCAAGACCACCCTCTCGGCCGACCCCGGCCGCCGGCTGATCGGCGACGACGAGCACGGCTGGTCGGACTCCGGCGTCTTCAACTTCGAGGGCGGCTGCTACGCCAAGGTCATCAGGCTCTCGGCCGAGGCCGAGCCCCAGATATACAACGCCATCAAGTTCGGCTCCCTGCTGGAGAACGTGGCGGTTGACCCGCAGACCAGGCGGATCGACTACGATTCCGACGCCGTCACCGAGAACACCCGGGCCACCTACCCGGTGGAGCACATCCCGGGATGCATCATCCCCGGCGTCGGCGGGCATCCCAGGAACGTCTTCTTCCTGGCCTGCGACGCCTTCGGGGTGCTGCCGCCCATCGCCAGGCTGACCCCGGAGATGGCCGGCTACCATTTCCTGTCCGGATTCACCGCCAAGCTGGCCGGAACCGAGTCCGGCGTCGACGAGCCCCAGCCAACCTTCTCCACCTGCTTCGGGGCGCCCTTCATGCCGCTGCACCCCTCCCGGTACGCCGCCATGCTCTCCCAGCGCCTTTCCAAGCACGGGACCGGATGCTGGCTGGTGAACACCGGCTGGTCGGGCGGCGGGTCCGGGGTGGGAAAGAGGATGAAGATCTCGATCACCCGGGCCCTGCTGACCGCCGCCCTGGAGGGAAAGCTGGACAAGGCCAGGTTCACCCCGGACCCGGTCTTCAAGATCATGGTGCCGGACTCCTGCCCCGGGGTGGACCCGGCGGTGCTGACGCCGCGCAACACCTGGGCCGACAAGCAGGCCTACGACCGCAAGGCCCGGGAGCTGGCCGCCATGTTCGCCAAGAACTTCGAGCAGTACCGGAAACACGTCACGCCGGATGTCCTGGCCGCCGGGCCCGGGGCCTCCCAATAGAAACCGGAGGACACGATCATGCCGTCCATCAACATGAAGGTCCAGCGCAGCATGGCCAAGATCACCCTGCAATCGGTGCCCGACCAGCCGGGCATCGCCGCCGAGGTTTTCTCGGCCCTGGGCGAACAGGGGATAAACGCGGAGCTGCTGTCCAGCATCGCCACCGGCAAGGGGCGGGGGGACATCTCCTTCGCGGTGCTGGAGGAGGAGCTGGGACGGGTGGCGCCGCAGCTGGAGGCGCTCAAATCCAAGATCGGCGCCAGGAGGACGGTGACCGACACCAGCGTCGCCCTGATCTCACTTTACGGGGAAAGGCTTTACAGCGATCCCGGCTTCTCGTCCAGGATCTTCAAGTCCCTGGCTTTGGAAGGCATCAACCTGCAGATGATCAGCCAGTCTGTCAGCGCCCTCAGCTTCCTGGTCGACCGCTCCAAGCTGGACCAGGCCGCGGCCACGCTCCAGGGGACCGGGGACATCGAGGGCTGACATGCCGTCCCGGGCCGTCGGGATCATACCGGCCAGGCACGGTTCGACCCGCTTCCCGGGCAAGCCCCTGGCCCTGATCGGCGGAACGCCGATGATCCAGCACGTCTGGCGGCGGGCCGCGCGGGCCAGGCTGCTGGACGGATTGCTGGTGGCCACCGACGACCGGAGGATTTTCGACTGCGTCAGCGGCTTCGGGGGGCGGGCGGTGATGACCTCCAAGGCTCACGCCACCGGCACCGACCGCCTGGCCGAGGCCCTCTCCAAGCTCGGAGCCCGCGGCTCGAGGTTCGGGATCGTCGTCAACATCCAGGGGGACGAGCCGCTGGTGGCGCCCGGGGCCATCGACGCCCTGGTCAGGCGGCTGCGGCGGGACCCGGCAGCCTCCATGGCCACGCCGGTTTGCCGGACGAGGGACCCGGAGGAGGTCCTGAGCCCCAACACCGTCAAGGTGGCCCTGGACCGGAGGGGGCGGGCCCTGTACTTCTCGCGATCCCCGATCCCGCACTTCAGGGACGGGGGGGCGGGGGAGAGGCCGCTATACTATAAGCACATAGGGTTATACGCCTACCGCCGGGCGTTCCTGAGGCGCTTCCGCTCCTGGCCGAGGGGGCCGCTGGAGCGGGCCGAGAGCCTGGAGCAGCTGAGGGCGCTGGAGCACGGGGCGGTCATCGCCGCGGTGGTGCTGAACAGGGGGTGGCCGGCGGTGGACACCCCGGACGACCTGAAAAGGGCGGCAAGGCTGATGGACGCCAAGCGGCCGGCAAGCCCCAGAAAAGGATAGAAAACAACTTCCAACACAAGCGAGAGGGACCATGAGAACCAAACTGCGACTGGCCGCCATGCTGCTGATCTCGGCAGGCCTGGCCTTCCTGGCGACTGGCTGCCAGGACCCGTACTTGACCGGGGCCAACATCACCCTGAGCAAACCACCCGACGAGCTGTCCCAGGACGACTACCGGGCGGTGATCCGCACCCTTCAATCGGCCATCGAACAGGGGTTCCCCCAGAACTACGGCAAGTACTACGCCATGCTGGCCTACTGCCACTACAACACATCCCAGTTCAAGCTGACCAGGAGCATGATGGACAGCTCCATCAAGTACTGGCCGGACAAGGCCGACTCCCTGGGCGAGGTGCTCAAGGGGTACTGGGGCCTGCAGTTCAACCTGTCCCTGGAGCAGCTGAGAAAGGCCACCGGCATGCCCAAGGACTCGTCCGGGCCATTTGTTGCCAGGGCCCAGACCCACCTCAACAACGCCATGGAGATAATCCCGGACAGGGTGGAGGACTACATCCTCCAGGCCCAGATCCACAGGTTCTCCGGCAGGAACGACGAGGCCAAGGTCCTTTTCGAGAAGGCGATCAAGGCCGACCCCAACAACCCCGACGTCCACTACCAGCTGGGCCGCATCGCCTACGACGCCAAGAACTGGGACGAGGCCGCCATGCACCTGGAGAAGGCCTCCGGCCTCAAGCAGGACAACCACCTCTGGCTCTTCCTGCTGGGCGAGGCCTATCTCATGAAGGGGGACTATCCCCGGGCCCAGAAGGCCTTCCAGAAGTCGGCCAGCCTCAATCCCGAGGACAAGTACGCCTGGTTCAACCTGGGGCAGTCCTTCTTCTACGAGGACAAGGACCTGAGGTCGGCCATCCAGGCCTTCGAGAAGGCGCTGGCCGTGGACGATAGTTACATGGAGGCCCTGGACCTGCTGGGTCTCTCCTACCTGCACAAAGCGGTCCTGGACTTCGACAACGGCATCCGGGTGTACAAGTCGGCCGTGGAGATGCGTCCGGACAAGATCGAGTACTGGACCAACCTGCTTTACTGCTACAAGCAGAAGAAGATGAAGGCCGAGGCGGCCGCGGTCGAGAAGCGGATCAAGCAGCTCCAGAAATAGGCCACCCGATTCCACCTGAGGCGGGAGGGCGGCCATCGCCGCCCTCCGCTTGATTTTATGAAAGACATCGCCAAACCAGCCATTGTCCTGGCGGCCCTGACGCTGCTGGCCGGGAGCCCGGTTCACGGGGGCATCAGGGACCTTGACCTGAGGCACTGGGCCTATCCGGCCCTGGAGCGCCTCCAGGCCCTGGGATACATCGAACTGCCGGCCACCAGGCCTTACGCCCGGGACATGATAAGGGCGGAGCTGCTGAAGCTGGACCAAAAAGCCGCCCGGGAGGGGCTGGCTTTCAGCGCCGGGGACTCCTTTGACCTGGAGAAACTGCGCCAGGAGCTGGGCATCGTCTTCCGGCAGCAGCGGCTGGTGGAGGGCGACATGCTGGTCCTCGGGGACCAGTCGTTCTTCCTCTGCGGAGACGTCCGGGCCGGGCTGGCGGCCAAGGGCCAGCGGGGCCTGGAACCGGAATGCCTGTTCCGCGGCGACCTGGAGATGTGCGGCGGCACCCAGGGGAGGTTCGCCTTCGACCAGAGGCTGGTCTTCGAGCTGGAGAGGGAGCGGCAGAAGGTGGAGCGGGTGTCGGGATCGCAGACCTCCTGGCGCGGCGGCAGCTACTCGGTGGAATGGGCCTACCTCAGGCTCAGGCTGCTGGATCCGCTGCCGGGCGGAGGCGGGCCCCTGCTGGAGCTGACGGCCGGGCGGCAGCAGCGCTGGTGGGGCCGGGGACGGCAGGGGACGCTGCTGCTTTCCGACAACTCGCCGGCCTGCGACGCGGCCGGCATCCGATTTTACTATAAAAGGATAGGGTTCGAGTCCTTCGCCGGGGTGCTGGGCGCCGAACAGCGCAGGTTCCTGTCGGGCCACCGGGGCACCCTGGACCTGCCCTGGGGCCTGAGCCTGGGGGCCTCGGAGGTGGTGCTCTACCAGGCGGCCAACCTGGACCCGGTGTACCTCAACCCCCTGCTGCCTTTCTACGGCGGCCAGTGGAACCAGCGCGACGACGACAACATCCTGTGGTCGGCCGACCTGGGGTGGCGGGCCCGGCCCGGCCTCTACCTTTTCGGCGAGCTGCTGATGGACGACGTCCAGTACGAGCAGGATCCGCCGGCCCCCCAGAAGCTGGGTTTCCTGGCCGGCCTGCACTGGGCCGACCCGCTGGGCGCCGGGGGCACCGACCTCAAGCTGGAATGGGCCGGGAACCAGAAGTGGGTCTACACCCAGCGGCGCTATCCCAACCGGTACGTGGGGATCGACACCGTCAGCTGCCTGGGCCACTGGATGGGCACCGACGCCGACATGCTGGGGGCCTTCCTGGAGCGCCGGCTGCATCCCAGGCTGAACGCCGGACTGGGCTACAGCCGGGTTCGCCGGGGCGAGGGCCGGATCCAGCAGGGGATACACTATCCGGGCGAGCCCTACCTGGGCGGCCCGGTGGCGCCGGAAGACACGGTGGGCGGCGCCTATGTCGGCGACGACACCCGGACCGCCTTCCTCACCGGCACGGTCGAGAGTAGGGACCTGGGGCACTGCTACCTGGCCTGGCAGCCGGCGACCTGGATTTCCGTTCATGTCCGGGGCTGGGCCGGTTACGTCAAGAACGCCGGCAACCAGCCTGCGGCCGGCCGCCGCGACGCCGGCTGCGAGGTCCGGCTGACGCTGGATCATTGAGGCCGCCTTGGACAAGCTGAAGGCGGCCGTCGGCCTGACGCGGCCCGGGAACCTGGCAGTGGTCGGGTTGTCGGTGCTGGTGGGCAGCAGCGGGATGTGGCCCGCGGGCGGGTTCTGGCGGGTGGCGCTGGCGGCGCTTTCGGCCGTGCTGGTGGCCGGCGGGGGCAACGCCCTCAACGACTACTTCGACCTGAAGGCCGATCTGATCAACCGGCCGGGAAGGCCGCTGCCCGCCGGCCGGATCGGCCCGGGCGCCGCCGCCGGCATGGCCGTGATCCTGCTTTCCGCCGGCGCCGCCGCCGGTTGGCTGATTTCGGCCGCCAACGGCCTGGTGGCGGCGGCCGTGGCCGTGACGCTCTGCGCATACGCTGTCTGGGGAAAACGCCTTTCGGTTGCCGGCAACCTGATGGTGGCCGCGGCCTGCGGGGCGGCCTTCGTCTACGGCGGGCTGGCGGCCGGGGCCGTCATGATGTCCTTCTTCCCGGCGGCCTTCGCCCTGCTGATGCACCTGGCCCGGGAGATGATCAAGGACGTCCAGGACCGGGAGGGCGACCAGGCGGCCGGGGCGGTGACCACGGCCGTCGCCCTGGGTGACCGGAAGTCGCTGGCCCTGGCGGCCGGTGTTTTGGGACTGCTGGTCCTGCTGACCCCCGTGCCCTTCCTGCTGGGAGCCTACGGCTGGCGCTATCTGGCGGCCGTGGTCCTGGGGGTGGATCTGATGCTGGTTTTCATCATCTACTGGCTTGTCCGCGACCCGGACCGGGAAAGAATCAAGAACATAAGCTTCTATTTGAAGATCGACATGCTGGTCGGAATGATGGCCGTCTGCCTGGGGCTTTCCGGATGAACCTGCTGCAGGCCGTGATCCTGGGCATCGTGCAGGGGCTGACCGAGTTCCTGCCCGTTTCCAGCTCGGGCCACCTGGTGCTGGCCGAGCGATTGCTGGGCGTTCCGGCCGGCGACCTGAGCTTCGAAGTGGTGGTGCACCTGGCGACCACGGCGGCGGTCTGCCTGGTCTTCCGCCGCCGGCTGGGGAAAATGGCCGGGGCGGTCCTCAAGGCCCGCGTCAGGCTCCGCGATGGAAGGCTCAGGATCGCGGACGAGAACCTGCGCCTGTTCCTGCTGCTGGCCCTGGCCACCATCCCGGCGGCGGCCGTGGGCTGCCTTTTCGACGACGCGGTGGAGAGGGCTTTCTCCAGCCCGCTGGCGGCATCGACGGGGCTTCTGGTCACCGGCTGCATCCTGTACGGCACGCGATGGGCCCGGGGCGGGAACACGCCCGTGGACTGGCGCCGCGCCGTCATCATAGGCCTGGCCCAGGCGGCGGCCATCCTGCCCGGCGTCTCCCGGTCCGGCTCCACCATCTCGGCCGGGATCTATTCCGGGGTCAAACAGGAGAAGGCGGCCGAGTTCTCCTTCCTCCTTTCCATCCCCATAATACTGGGCGCCGGGGCATTCAAGCTCAAGGACCTGGCCCTCTCGATAAGCCCCCATGGCCTCCTGCTGCTGGGGGGCGGGGGGCTGGCGGCCGGCGTCTGCGGTTTCCTGGCCATCAAATGGCTGCTGGAGCTGATAAAGCGCAACCGGCTGGAGTATTTCTCATTCTATTGCTGGCTGGTCGGGGCCGCGGGGATCATATGGTCGCTGACGCGGTGAGTCAAGTTGTCAAGGGCGGATAAGAAAAGCAATCCCCTGAAGGGACTGATCTCCCTGGCCTCCCTGGCCATGCTGGCGCTGCTGGGCTCGGGCGCCCTGCGCCACCGGGGGGACGTCCCCTTGACCAGCTGCCTCTGGGCGGTCCCGCCCCTGGCCCTGCTGTGCTGGTCGTTGCTGGGCGCCTGGCGCCGCGAGCCCAGGAAAAACTGGCAGATGCACCAGCTGCTGGGCATGCTGGCCCTGGCCGGCCTGGCCGTCCAGCGGGCCGGGGGCGGCGGATCGGCGGCGGTTGTCCTTTACGTCCTGGTCGCCTTCTGGGCGGCCTACCGCTCGGCCTGGCCCTGGAGCCTGATGGCCCCCCTGGGAGCCATGCTGGTGGAGGTCCCCTCGAGCCACTTTTCCGGGGCATTGGCGGGGGAGGCGCCGCTGCTGGCACTGCTGGGCCTGGCTCTGGCCCTGGCATTCTCGGCAGCCAGGCTGGCCGCCAGGCGCGGCTCCCGGGCCCGGATGGCGGAGCGGCTGGATTTCGACGAGCCCCAGGAGCCGCCCCGCGACCTGAGGAGCGACCTGCAGTCGCTGGCCGACCTGATGCACGCCGCCCTGGGCGCCCGGACGGTGGCGGTCTTCCTGTCCGACGAGAAGGGTTCGGTCCTGAAGCTGGCCGCCTGCAAGACCTACAGCCCGGAGATCGCCAAGGACGTCTGGCTGGAGACCGAGAGGTGCCTGCTGGGCTGGGTGATCAGGGAGCGGCAGGGCCTCCTGTACCCCGTGTTCGGCAAGGACTCCGCCGATCTGGGATACTATCGGGGCCGGGAGAGGGTGGGCTCGCTTTTGGCGATGCCGGTGATGGACGAGCGCCAGGCTCTCGGATTATTGGTGGCTGACAGCGACCAGCCCGGCGTTTTCAGCGAGGAGAGCAAGCTGCTGGCGGACGGGTTCGCCCGCCAGGCCGCCAGGCTGGTGGCCCTGAACCTCAAGCACACCGCCCTGGGGCTGGAACACGAGAGGCTGAGGGAGTGGAACCGGCGGCTGGAGATGATGGCCTCGCGCCTCAAGGTCGAGGACGTGGTGGGCATCATGCGGGAGCTGGTGCCCCAGCTGGTGGACTGCGACCGGCTGGTGCTGATGGAGCTGCTGCCCGAGGTGGGCCGGGCCAGGGTGCTGCTGGCCGATCCCGGCGCGGCCGGGGGGCCGGCGGCCGGGTCCGAGCTGGACATCAGGGGCAGCCTGGCCGAACAGGCCCAGAAGCTGCGGGAGTGGCGGCTGGTGGACGACTTCTACCGCCGCAGCATCGACCTGGCGCGGTACACCGAGGACGAGAGCCGCGACCACGGCTTCCGCTCGGTGCTGGTGGGCCCGCTGATGATCGACGACGACTGCCGCTACCTGATGGCCATGGAGAGCCGCAAGCCCAACGCCTTCCAGGCATCGCTCGACACCATCCATATCGTGGCCAACCAGTTCTCCCTGGCCCTGCGCAGCGCGGCCATGTACGAGGAGAAGGAGGCCCTGGCCCTGCGCGACGGCCTGACCGGGCTGTGGAACCACCGCCATTTCCAGGAGAAGCTGGAACAGCTGCTGGCCCCGGATCGCAGCCAGCCCCTGAGCCTGGCCCTGTTCGACATCGACCGCTTCAAGAAGCTCAACGACACCTTCGGCCATCCGGTGGGGGACGTGGTGCTGCGGGAGGTGGCCTCCCGGATCAGGGGCCGGATATCGCAGTACGATTTCGCCGCCAGGTACGGGGGCGAGGAGTTCGTGGTGATCTGGCCCGGCAGCGACCTGGACCAGGCCGAACGCCTGGCCCAGGAGCTGAGGACGGCCATAGGCGGCCGGCCGGTGTCCACCCAGGCCGGCGAGCTGTCGGTGACCGTGTCCCTGGGCCTGGCCGCCTACCCCGCCGACGCCCGGGACAAGGGCGGCCTGATCCAGGCAGCCGACCAGGCGCTATACGCGGCCAAGCGCGGCGGTCGCGACCAGATGGTCTGCTTCCGCAGCATGGATGCAAGTTGATAAATGCAACAAAGGATCACCGATGGCAGCTTGGCTCCCGCTAATCAAGGTCATTCTGTACTATGTTGCGCCGATCGTCCAGGCAGCTATCCCTGCTTTTACGAAAAAGAAAAACGACAAGGCCGATCCTCTTGTAGCTTTGCAAATTAGCGAGCTTCAAGAGGCTGTAAAAACGAATAGTGAATTCACTAAGTCGCTGGCCAAGGCGATTGAAGAGGCGGCACAAGCCTACGGGAATGAAATGAGGAGAGCGCGTCTAATCGCGGTTGTTGCGATTGCCATGGCCGTTCTTTCTCTTACATTCGCCGTCGCCTCCTTGCTCAAATGATTTTTAAGCCTGCTTTTCAATAAATGGCGCCTTCGGATCTCAGGCAACGGCCCGGCAAAGAATCGGCGTGCGTGCCTCCTTTCCCGGTGATCATAAGTACGTGTGGAACACAGAATATCATGAGGAATTATTAACAACTCTGCGCCTTTGCGGGAGAGATGGAAACGAGTTTCGATAGCCAAAGAGGATGAAGCCTCTCGAGGAGTTCAGCCGGCGGCTTCGCTTGCGCAACCTGTCGGCCAACACCGTCCAGGCCTACGGCCGGGACCTGGGGCAGCTTTTCAAGTCGGCCGGTTCCGATGATCCCCGGAAGATCGACCGCGACGCCATCCGCCGGCACCTGGGGAGCATGCAGAGGGCGGGTCTGGACAAGCGTTCGGCGGCCAGGAAGCTTTCGGCCTTCAAGGCCTTCTTCCGCTTCTGCTGCCGCGAGGGCCTGTCCCCGTCGAACCCGGCCCAGGGGATAAGGGCCCCCAGGATGGACCGCAAGCTTCCGTCTTTCCTCTCGGAGGGCCAGGCCCAAAGGGCCATGGCTCCGGGCGGACCGGACGAAAAGGACGGGCGCCGGAACGACGCCCTGCTGGAGTTGCTTTACGGCAGCGGGCTGAGGGCTTCCGAGCTGACCGGGCTCAGGGCCGGCGATCTGGACCTGGGGGCGGGGCTGGTCAAGGTGACGGGCAAGGGCGGCAAACAGCGGATAGTGCCCCTGAGCCGGGAATCGATCAGGAGCCTCAAGCCCCTGCTGGCCGGGCTGCCGCCCGACCAGCAGGTCTTCGCCGGGTCCAGGGGCGGGGCGCTCGGCCGCAGGCAGTTGCATAGGATAGTCAAGCAAAGGATCAGGTCCGCCGGCTACGGGGGCAAGGCCAGCCCCCACGTCCTGCGGCATACCTTCGCCACCCACCTGCTGGACCGGGGGGCCGACCTCAAGGCGGTCAAGGAACTGCTGGGCCACTCCAGCCTGTCCACCACTCAGATATACACCCATGTCAGCGTGGAGCGGCTGAAGAAGGTCTACCG
>DHHE01000138.1:0-2398 GCA_002403115.1 bacterium UBP2_UBA4780
ACTCGGCCATCGGCGGATTGTATCGAGATGAGCGGCCACTCGACCATCGGCGGGCGTACTTGTGCCGAGCCGGGTCGAGGCATCGAGACGCCGGCCAACACTACGGCAGGCTCAGTGCATGCCTGTGCCGAGCGCAGTCGAGGTACTCGATGACCGCTTGCCTCTGATCGGCACTTGGAGAATACTTGCCAAAGTCCAGTTTCTTAGTATTATGAATGTTGCAATAGCAAGACCCGGCCAATGGCCGGGTCTTGCGCGTTTTAAGGCAGCTGGGGGCAAGCCTTCACCCCATCAGCTTCGGTATCGCCCCCTCCCAGGCCTGCCTCAGCTTCTCCACGGGAAACTCCACCAGCCCCTCGATGACGAGCAGATCGCCGCCGACCTTCCCTATCCTCATGAAATCGATCCCGCGCTCCCGGGCCAGCCCGGCCAGCGCTGTCTCCGAATCCCGTTTGGAGCTCAGCACCACCCGGGTCTGGTTCTCGCAGAACAGCATGAAGTCAGGCCGGCCGGGCAGCAGGTCCAGGTCGACAACCACCCCTCTGCTCCCCTCCTTACACTTCGACTGGCTCAGTGCAGGCTCAAGGAGGGGATTCAGGGGTGGTCCCGAGATGCAGCACTCGGCCAGGCAGCAGGCCAGCCCGCCCTCGGAGCAGTCGTGGGCCGACTTGATCAAGCCTCCCTTGATGGCCTCCAGCAGGAACTCGTGCAGCGCTTTTTCGCGGTCCAGGTCGATCTCCGGGGCCCGTCCCGTCACCCGGCCGTGAACGGCCTTGAGGTATTCGGAGCCGCCGATGTCCGGCCTGCGCGACAGGTCGCCGGCCAGGAAGACCGCGTCCCCCTCGTCCTTGAACCACTGGGTGGTGATATGCTCCAGCTTCTCGATCAGCCCCACCATCCCCACCAGGGGCGTGGGATAGACGCTGTGGGTCCGGCTCTCGTTGTACAGGCTGACGTTGCCCGAGATGACCGGGGCCTCCAGCGCCCGGCAGGCCTTGGCCATGCCCTCCACCGCCCTTTTCATCTGATAGAAGACCTCGGGCTTGTAGGGGTTGCCGAAGTTAAGGCAGTTGGTGATCCCCAAAGGCCTGGCCCCGGAGCAGGCCAGGTTGCGCGCCGCCTCGGCCACGGCGATGGCTCCCCCGTTGAAGGGATTCAGGTAGACGTACCGGCCGTTGCAGTCGGTGCTCAGGGCGATGGCCTTATCGGTCCCCCGGATCCTCAGGACCGCGGCGTCCGAGCCGGGCAGGACCACGGTGTTGGTTCTCACCTGATGGTCGTATTGCTGGTAAGCCCATCTTTTGCTGGCGATGGAAGGCGCTGACAACAAGGTGATTAGGGCGTTGTTATAATCCCTTGGTTCAACTACGGAATTCTGCTCGAATTCGTTCAACTCGGCCAGATATGCCGGCTCTCTGCTCTCCCTTTCGTACACCGGGGCGTCGTCCACCAGGAACTTGACCGGTATGTCGGCGAAGACCTCCTCGCCCCATTTCACCCGCACCCGGCCGTCGCCGGTGACCTTCCCGATGACCTCGCATTGGAGCTCCCACTTGTCGAAGATGGCCTTGATTTTCCCGACGTTCTCCGGAGGGGCCACCACCACCATCCTCTCCTGGGACTCGGAAAGCATGATCTCGTAAGGCGTCATCCCCTGCTCCCGCAGGGGAACCCGGGAGACGTCCAGCTCGATGCCCGACTTGCCCCGGGAGGCCATCTCGATCGACGAGCTGGTGAGCCCGGCCGCGCCCATGTCCTGGATGCCGACCGCCAGGCCGGATTCGATGAGCTCCAGGGTCGCCTCCAAAAGCAGCTTCTTGGTGAAGGGATCGCCGATCTGCACCGAGGGCCGCTTGGCCTGCGACCCCTCGGAGAGCTCCTCGGAGGCGAAGGTGGCCCCGTGGATCCCGTCCCGCCCGGTGGTGGCCCCCACCGCCAGGATGGCGTTGCCCCGGCCTTGGGCTATCCCCCGGATTATCTTGCCGTGCTCCACCAGGCCCAGCGCCAGCACGTTGACCAGCGGGTTGGTGGTGTAGGAGGCGTCGAAGTACACCTGCCCTCCCACGGTGGGGATGCCGACGCAGTTGCCGTAGTCGGCGATGCCCGAGACCACCCCGGAGAAAAGGTGGCGGACGCGGGGGTCATCCAGCTCCCCGAAGTAGAGCGGGTCCATCAGGGCGATGGGCCGGGCCCCCATGGTGAAGATGTCGCGCAGGATGCCGCCGATGCCTGTGGCCGCGCCCTGGTAGGGCTCGATGGCCGAGGGGTGGTTGTGGCTCTCCACCTTCATGGCCACCGCCAGGCCGCCGCCGATGTCCAGGATGCCGGCGTTCTCGCCCGGGCCCTGCAGCACCTGGGGGGCCGTGGTGGGGAAAAGCCTGAGGAGGGACTTGGAGTT
>DHHE01000138.1:2462-4919 GCA_002403115.1 bacterium UBP2_UBA4780
CGGCTCACGCAACATGTTCCTGCATCCTGTCTGAAAGTCCCAGGCTCTCCCTGTCCTTGCTGCTGAAAAAGCTGCGCACCACCAGGGGATCGAACTGGGCGCCCGAGTTGTTGATCAGCTCCTGGACCGCCAGGGTGTGGCTCATCCGCTTGCGGTAGGGGCGGCTGGTGGTCATGGCGTCGTAGGCGTCGGCCACGGCGATTATCCGGGAAAGCAGGGAGACCGAATGGGCCAGCTTGCGCCCGGGGTAGCCCTGCCCGTCGAAACGTTCGTGGTGGTCGCGGATGATCGACGCCGCCCATTCCAGGCGCGGGTAGCGGGAAAGTATCCGGTATCCCTTCTCGGCGTGCCCCCTGACCTCGGCCGTCTCGTTCTCGTCCAGCCCCTGCTCCTTCTCCAGCATGGCGCCGTCCACCTCCAGCTTGCCGAAGTCGTGCAGCAGCGAGGCGACCTCCAGGGCCAGCATGTCCTTGGGTGAAAGCCTGAGCCGGTCGCCTATGGCCAGGGCGTAACAGGTCACCCTGATCATGTGCCCGTCGTGGTAGGGCACCAGCAGGTCGATGTCGGCGGCCAGCGTCCGCAGCTTCAGCAGCATCTCCTGCTGCGAGGACGTCTCCAGGATCGCCTCCAGCCGCCTCAGGATGTCGGCGATCGCGGGGGCGCTGGTCTCGGCGCCAGGGGCCTGGCCCGGCGGAACGCTCATACCGCCCGGCGATGTCCGGCAGCGGCCGGCCTGCGGCCTCCGGGCCGGCCGGCCGGAGGCTTGGCCGCCATGCCGGCCACGTCCTCGCTGTTGATGAAGTGCTCCACCACCCCGGGATCGAACTGCCGGCCGGCGTGACGGACCAGCTCGGCCACCGCCTGGAGATGGGTCATCCGCCGGCGGTAGGGCCGGCTGGTGGTCATGGCGTCGTAGGCGTCGGCCACGGCGATGATGCGGGACAGCAGCGAGATGTCGTGCCCCTGCTTGCGGCCGGGATAGCCGCTGCCGTCGTAGCGCTCGTGGTGGTCGCGGATGATGTGGGCCACCCGCTCCAGCTTGGGGAAGCCGGAGACGATGTGGTAGCCGCGCTCGGCGTGGTGCCTGACCTCGGCCGACTCGTCGTCGGACAGGCTCTCCTCCTTGTCCAGCGTCACGGCCTCCACCCCGACCTTCCCGAAATCGTGGAGCAGGGCGGCGATCTCCAGGGTCAGCAGGTCCTCCTGGGGCAGCTTCATCCGGAGCCCGATGGCCATGGCGTAGAAGGTGACCCTGATCATGTGCCCGTCGTAATAGGGCACCATCTGGTCGACCTCGGAGGCCAGGGCCCTGAGCCTGGGCACCATCTCCTGCCGGCTGCCGGCCAGGATGGAGTCCAGCCGCTTCAGCAGCGAGGCGATGGCGCCGACGTCGGCGCGGCGAGGCGGTCCGGGCTTTTTGGTCATCCCGCCCCCAGATGCTCCTTGATGGAGCGGAAGATCGCCAGTCCGTCCCCGGACCCCAGCAGCTTTTCCACGGCCCGCTCCGGATGGGGCATCATCCCCAGCACGTTTCCCTCCCGGTTGCAGATGCCGGCGATGTCCTCCAGCGAGCCGTTTGGGTTGGCCTCCCCCCCCGCCACGCCCCTCCGGTCGCAATACCTGAAGACCACCCGGCCGTTTCCGTTAAGCTCCGAGAGGGTCTTTTGGTCGGCGTAGTAGTTGCCCTCCTTGTGGGCCACCGGTATGCTGATCACCTGTCCCCGGGAAAGCTTCCCGGTGAACGGCAGGCGGTCGTTCTCCACCCGAAGATGGACGGAGCGGCAGACGAACCTGAGATCCCGGTTGACCATCATGGCCCCGGGCAGGAGCCCGCACTCCAGGAGTATCTGGAAGCCGTTGCAGATGCCGATGACCGCCCCGCCGCCCTCGGCGAACTCGATCACCCGGCGCATGATCGGCGAGAAGCGGGCGATGGCCCCGGTCCTCAGGTAGTCGCCGTAGGAGAAGCCCCCTGGCAGCACCACGCAGTCGAAGCCTTCCAGCCGGTCCCGGCGGTGCCAGACGTATTCCGCCCGGCAGCCGATGCCGTCGATGACCGCCCGGTAGCAGTCGTAATCGCAGTTGGACCCTGGGAAGGTGACGATGGCGAATTTCATGTAATGACTATCCCATCGGTTCAGGTAAGCACGATACAGACCCTGGCCAGCGGTGGACGGTCAATCCGTCCCACTGCTGGCAAAGGGGTTCCGAGGGCGCTGAGCGACTATTCGTGAGGCCGAAAGCCCTTCGCTCAACTCAGGGTAAACTCCAGCGAAGGCCATTCCCAGTCAATGTCTTGCACGCAAGCAATAGATAGGGCTGCGTTCGTGTTTTTATCATGGGCTCTTCCGGGTTTAATGTGAGCATTACAGGTAAATTAGAGTGGCATAACTCTAAGTTTTATAGATCGTTACAAGTCCACAGAGCTTGTCAAAACATGACTACTTTCCCGCTTTC
>DHHE01000073.1:0-1939 GCA_002403115.1 bacterium UBP2_UBA4780
TTGCTCGAGCTGGCCGGGCTGTACCAGAACAGCGACCCCTCCCAGGCCCTGGTACAGGCGGAACGGGCCCGGGAACTCAGCCGGAAGCTGGATCACGGGATTGGCCTGGCCGCCGCCACCCGGCTCAAAGGCGCCATACACGAGCAACTGGGGGATTACCCTCGGGCGGTGAGCTGCGGGATGCAAGCGCTGGTACTCTACAGGGAAATAGGGGACCAGCGCGAGGCCGGCAGGTGCTTGAACAACATCGGGCTGGCCTACACCCGGATGGGGGCGCTGGGAGCCGCCCTGGACCACTTCCAGCGGGCCCTGGAGATCCTGGCCGGCGACGGCGACGACCAGATACGGGCCTACGTCATAAACAACATCGGACTGACCTACCGCAGCCTGGACAACCATCCCAGGGCCATGGAGCATTTCCAGCAGAGCCTGGACATATTGGAGAGGCTGGGGGACCGGCGGAGCATCGCCCACGCCCTCAGCAACATCGGCCTGTGCCACCGGACCCTGGGAGACGGGCGCCAGGCCATGGAGCACATGAGGCGGAGCCTGGCCATCCGCCAGGAGATCGGGGACCGCTTTTCCCAGACCCACAGCTGGATCAACATCGCCAACCTGCACCGCGACCTGGGGGAGCACGACCAGTCGTACGACTGCCTGATGAGGGCAATGGACCTGGCGGTGGAAGGCGGGAACACGATCATGGAGGTCTACGTCATGGCCCTGCTGGCCAAGCTTAAGAACGTCACCGGAGAGCTGGATGCCGCCCTGGATTACATCGAGCATGCCCTGCCCCTGGCCGAGAAGCTCGGCGACCAGGGGGTGCTGAGGACCCTGTACCAGGAGTATGCCGACAACCATGAAGCCGGGGGCAGGTTGGGAAAGGCCTTGGAATACCGGCTGCGTTATTTCCAGGGCGAGGTCGGACTTCTTTCCAAGAACATTGACGGCATGGAGGACCGCGCCGCCGCTTCAGGCCAGCCGCCGGCGGACGAAACCGGCCGCATCGCCGCCGGCATCCGCCGGGACCAGGTGGCCAGCCTGAAGCTGAAGTTCGGGAACGTCCGCCGCGAGTTCCGCCAGATGTTGGAGCATTTCGCCGCGGTCGCGGATAAAAGGCCGGAACCGGATCAAGAATCCTGCGGCGATGCGGGAGATGAAAAATGGCTGGAGAGGGCCATTGGGCACTTGCCGGAGCCGGCCAGGCCCGCCCTTAGGGGGATGTGGGCCGATATCCGCGACATTGGGAACAAGGTGGAACGGCTGCGCCAGCGCTCGGAGCAAATCTGACGCTGGCGTCCGGGGACGGCAGCGGGCGGAAGCGGGGCGGGAATCCTTCAGACTGTCCATAATGGGCGGAAGCGACAGAAAAATGGAACATGAATCCCGAGCAAGGGAAATGACCGATGAAACGGATTCTACCGGGAAGGCCGGCCTCACGGATGAGCGGGACGCCCTGCTCGAAAAACCGGTCAAAGCGGAGCGTGAGATGGAGGAGGTGACCAACGCCCACGGCCGTCTCATCCGGACAGTCCAGGAGCTTCAAGGCATGGAGCGGCTTTAGAGCCATCTCACTGGCACCATGGAATCCAGTCGGACCGCGGGAACGGTTTAAGGGGATGGCATGACGGGACGGACAGCCAAAAAGCAAAGGTGTTCATGACGATGAGGGAGAAGTAAGTGTGAGCGGTCGCGGGGCCGGTGAATTGGAACGGATGCTGGCTGGCACAGGAGAGGAACGGCCTGACGAAAGGGCCGCCTTACTGAACGAATTGGCAGAGGCCGTGCTTCAGCTTGAGCCGACCCGATCCATAGAGCTTGCGAACGAGGCTTACGTATTATCGGAGAAATCCTCCGACCTGGGTCTGCGGGCCGAGGCCTTGAGGCTGAAAGCCGCCGCGGGTCATCGCACGGGCCGGATGGACGAGGCGTTAGCAGA
>DHHE01000073.1:2138-3178 GCA_002403115.1 bacterium UBP2_UBA4780
GCGATGGGAGACAACCAAGGCATAGCCAACACCATGCTCAACCTGGGGAACATATACGTGCTGCTGGAAAAAGAGCGGGATGCCCGAGAAGCATACGAAGAAGCCCTGGCCATTTACTGCCGGAACAATGATACCCGGGGCCAGTCCTATTGCTTGAACAATCTTGCCACGTTAAGCCACAACGCGGGAGACTATTCCGCGGCGGGCGAGTTCTACCGAAAGAGCCTGGATATGGCCCGTCGTGTGCAGGATTGGGAGATCGTGATGGCTTCGCGGCTCAACCTGGCCCATGTCACCTACAAGACCGGAGACGCAGCGGGCGCAGAGGCGGAACTGCGTTCCGGCCTGGCTGAGGCCGTGGGACAAGACGACCCACATCACCAAATCACCGCTCTCCAATGGCTGGCCGAGATCTTCGCCGACCAAGGCAGGACCGAAGAAGCGAAGCGCCACATCGGCCGGGCCCTTGATCTGGCCAAGGGGCTGGATGCCCAGGAACTGATCATGACGATGCAAAAGACCATGGCCGAGGTGGCCGAAAAATCAGGCGATTGCGCCGCCGCGCTGGCGCACTACAGGGAGTACCATCGCTGCGAGCGTGAACTTTTCAACCGCGAGTCGGAGACCAGGATCGAAGGCATCCGGGTGGCGGCCCAAGTCGAGCAGGTTAAAAGGGAGAAGGAATTGCTACAGGCGGCCAACGAGAAGCTGACCCGGGCCAACATCGAGCTGGAACAGCTCAACAAGATGATCCACAAGGGAAACGATTACCGGTCGAGGCTGGTGGAAAAGCTGACGGAGCAGTCCCGAGAGCTTGATCATCTCTCAAAAACCGACTCCCTGACCGGGCTGCACAACCGGCGTCACCTGGACGAGGTCCTGGCCCAGGAGTTCGTCCGGGCCCAGCGTTACAACGATCCCCTGACGGTGGCCATGGTCGACATTGATGATTTCAAAAAGGTCAACGATCGGCTGTCCCACCGGGCCGGGGACGAATCCCTCAGGGCCATAGCCGGCATCCTGCGGCAGAACTGCAGGGG
>DHHE01000161.1 GCA_002403115.1 bacterium UBP2_UBA4780
GGTTCAATGAGTGCCGGCGCGGATGTCTTACTCTCCGCAGCGCTGGGCGGTAAGACTTCTTTGGATACTTTCTTGGTCGCAAGAAAGTATCATGAGAAAAATAAATAATGTAATACTATTTATAAATACCCACTATAAACCCGGAACAACCTCAAAATTCAAAACGAAAAATGCAGCGCGTTTTCCGTGATCTTGTTTTCGCTTGTTCAATGTTCAGGCATCAGAAGGTATAGGTGGCCCCCTCGACCGCCAGCCGGATCTGGGGGTTCTTCATGGCGGCGATCTCGCGCTGCACCTCCTCCAGGTGCATGGCCTTGACGTGGAAGACGTAGAAGGGGACCTTGAGCCCGGATTTGGCGATCTCGGCCGCCAGGGTGTTGGGGGTCATGTGGCCGGAGAGGTCGGCCAGCTGCTGCATGCGATTGGGGAACGAGGTCTCGATGAGCACCCCCTTGAGGTTTTTGGCATGGCGGGCCTCCTGCCAGATCCTCTCGGTGGCCCGGGTGTCCCCGGTGTAGACGAAGCTGCTCCTGTCGTCGGAGACGATGAAGCCCACGGTGGGCACCGAGTGGCTGACCGGGACGGCCCGGATGCGGTACTTGTCCAGCTTCGCCGGGCGCCCGTTGGACAGGGGCCGGAGCTTGAAGACCGCGGCCTTGTTGTTGGGGATGGAGGTGAAATCGGGCCAGACCTGGTTGTTGAACAGGTGCTGCCGCAGGCCGTCCAGCACCTCCGGCACGGACAGGATCTGGATGGATCGCTTGAGGCAGCCCACCAGGTTGTCGGCCATCAGCAGCAGGCCCAGGCTGTGGTCGATGTGGATGTGGGAGAGGAGGACCGCCTGGACCCGCTTCTGCTCCTCGAAGTCCATCATGGAGGCGGCGGCCCCGGTGTCGATCAGGATGCTCCTGTCCAGAAGGAAGCTGGTGAGGTGCAGGCCGGGGAGTTTGGAGCCCGATGCGCCCAGGACGCGGATCTTCATAACATGGTTTCTCCGGCGATTCCTTTTTGCTGCTTGCCGCAAGGCGGTTTGTGGGCCTAACGGAAGACCGGCCCGGAAGGCCTGCCAGGCAAACGACATCAAATAACTTTATATCAATTAAGGGGCAAAGTCAAGGCAAAAACGAAAAAACAAAAGGAAAACCCAAAAGGAAAACGAATGGAATCTGAAGGAGAGGCGGCCAGGAACACGGATTCAGCCGAGGTATCTCCAGGCCCCAGGGACGTGCTTCAGGAGCTGCTCCCGCAAAGGCTGGGGAACGCGGCGGGCCAGCCTCAGTGCGGGCCTCAAAAGCTTGTCCCACTTGGCCCGCAGGCCCCGGGGCAGGGGGTGGCGGCAGGCGAAGGTCCCGCAACAGTCGGGAGCCCCGCATTTACAGGTGAAGCCCCAATCTTCGTCATAAAAGGTCCGGTAGTCGTAGGTGGCCTCTTCGCCTTTTCCGATCTTGCGGACCACTATGTCAAAACCCTTCCCCGTGTCCAGTATATTGGCGCCGCAGGAGTGGTTCATGTAGACCGAGTCGCCGCAGGGGGTGACCACCGAGCCGTCTTTTATGGTGTAGGAGTGGAAAAGCAGCCGCTCCCGCCGGCGGGGGGTCAGCCGCCTAAACGCCTTCTTTGACATTACGCGGCATTTTGGACACTCGAAGAAGACGATGGTGCCGCGTGGGATGTCCCGCTTGGCGAAGAGGCCCTTGCCCTTGCCCGGGGTCTTTTTCAGGATGAAGAGGTCGGCTTGCATGGCGAGATAGTATCGTTTATGTTGAAAATATAACACACATTTCGGGGATTCTCAAGGGCAAAGCGGCTTTACCGGGAGGATACTGCGGGCAGAAGAAAACCAAGTAAATCTGTCGACATGAAGTAGGGATAACTAATATATTGGATTCCAACGCCAGCCGGGGTGTAATTTTACCGGCTGAGGGCTGGGGAGTTCGACGCCAACAGGAAACTGATCCGCGTAAAATAACCTTGACTGAAAAAAGCTCCCCGACGGCCAGGGTCCCTCACTTACAGTATAAACGCCGGGTGAGTCTTGATAAAAAAATATGCAGATAAATAATTTTTGCTTGACAAATAAGATAATTTTATGTATTATTTATAGTGATATTAGACAACAACTGTAGGGGAGAAACGACATGAAAAACATTCTTTTATTGTCTTTATGCGTTATGCTGAACATGGCTTATGCTTGCCTGGCTGGAACGAAAACGGCCATCCTGCCGGTATTGGATAAGCCATTCAGCTTAGCCCTCAATCCGACCACCAATAAAGTATATATAGGCCATTTTGTCGGCGAGGCCATAACGATAATTGACGGGTTGACCAACAGGGTTGATACGATGCATGTGGGCGCCAGGCCGTTATACTTGTGCTCTAATCCAGTAAACAACGAAGTCTATGTCGCTTGTCTGAGTGACAGCAGCTTGGTGATAGTGAAAGAAGATGCAATTGATACCGTATTCAAATTCGACGGCAGAACGTTGGACGTCACCCTGAATCCGGCGACAAATAGAATCTACCAGCTTTTAGACAACGGAAGTATCAAGGTCATAGATAGAAACGCGAACAGCGTGGTGGCATCCATACCGGTTACCGGCATATGGAGCATGTGCGTCAATACGGCCGCCAACAAAATATACGCAACCGATTACAGCAACAGCAGGCTGTATGTTATAAACGGCAATACAAACACGACAGACACAATAGTTCCCGTGGGTCCGCTTCCAGAAGGGTTGGCGGTAAACCCGGTGACGAATACTATATACGTTGCCTGCTGGAACAACGGGGAAATCACAATTGTAAACGGCAATACATATGCAACCCAGACCGTTTATGGCGGCAATCACCCTAACGTAGTGGCCGTAAACCCTTCTACAAATAAAATATATGTCGCCAATCTCGGTTCCGAGGAAATCACCTGCATAGACGGCTCCACAAATACCGTGGTAAGCATACCAACATATGGAGGTTCACGCGCTTTGGCGGTAAATCCTGTTACCAATAAGGTTTACGCAAGCGCCATGGGAAGCAGCAAGGTAACCGAAATCAACGGTTCCACGAATGATACTTTGGGAATTGAAACGGGGTACGGCATTATGTACAACATTGCAGTGAACCCCATTACAAACAAGGTGTACTCAGTTCATAATCACAATAATTGCATAAGCGTTATTGACGGGGATGAAAATGCGGTCTCGATCATTGACGTGGGAATTGAGCCTGCCGCCATCGCAGTCAATCCCATAACAAGGAAAGCTTATGTTGCCAACGACTTGTCTAACAATGTAACGGAAATTGACGGGGCAACGGGCAACACGGTCAACATACAGGTTGGCGAAAACCCTGGTGAATTGTGCCTGAATCCGATCACAAATAAAATCTACGCCTCAAATTATTCCAGCGGTACCGTTACCGCCATTGACGGAACCAATCATTCTGTCGTTCAAATACCCGTCCAATCAGGTCCTTGGGCCATACGATCAAACCCGGTAACAAACAAGATATATGTCGCTAATTACCTGAGCCAGACGATCTCTGTAATCAACGGGAACAACAATCTTGTCGTTGCAACATACGAGACCGGAGTGGCTCCCTGTGATATAGCCATAAACAGCGTAAGCAACAGAATATATATCGTTAATTGGGGCAGCGACAATGTAACGGTTGTTAATGAGGCGACAAAAAAGCTGTCAAACATTGCCGTAGGCCTTAGGCCGTGTGATGCCGAGGTCAATCCCAAGACAAGTACAATTTATGTGGCCAACAGCGGCAGCAACAGCATTTCTGTCATAGACGAAAACACGATGCAGGTGGTTGATGTTCCGGTGGGGATCAAACCCTTTGTTCTGGGGGTCAATCCATTCACGAATAAAATATTTGTGGTCAACCAGGGCAGCCATGATGTTTCGGTGATAGATGGTCTCTCAAATGTTGTGGACACCGTTATTGCCGTCGGTCAACATCCCTGGGACATATACGTAGACGCCCTCGACAACAAGATTTTTATTACGAACTATCTGGGCAATACGGTGACCGTTATGGACGGCGCAACTTATACAACTAAAACAATGCCGGCCGGCGATAAGCCAAAAGCCGTTGACTATGACCCTGTTTTAAAAATAGCGTACGCAGTAAACTGGGGCAGCAATGAGGTTATGGCAATAAAGACAGCGAGAGAAAGTTCTAACGGGATTGAGACGATGATTTACCCTGTGCCGGGACGCCGCGTTTATGCGGCGCGTCCCGAAATAATCGGCATAGCCGCCAATATCTGGAATCCATATTCCACGCAGATAATCGGCGTGATGAACGCCTGCCGGTCGATTCAGGAGCCCTGGCAATGGGCAGAGACGTCGCTTCCAAAGATCGACTATGTTGGATGGAGCTTTAATTGGGGATTAGATTCCCTTGAAATGGGCTCAAACTACATTAACATAGTAAGCGCCGAAACGCAAGCTGCCACAATAAACAATGTAAATTTCGGATCAGGATCTCCGTTCGTTGGGTGTAAACTCACCTACCCGCTTTATCGCCTAGATGGAGAATCACCGGCCATAGCATGGTGGGACAGCTTGCATGACGACAGCGATTCGTCAAACGGTTTCGGGCCTTACCCGGTAAGGGCGGAAATCAAGGACGTTTCAGGCATACATCAAGCCTATCTTTACTGGAATTGCGGCTACGACATTATTGACAGCGTGTCAATGGCGCAAAGCGGCCCAGATACTTTTACGGCATATATCCCGCAATTCTTTGTTAACCCTGGAGACAGCCTTGCCGTACATTATCATCTTAAGGCTTGGGACCACGCCCATGATTTCAACGTGGCAGAAACCAGCCCACGCGTTTTCTGGGTTGGCACCCACACGGGAGTGATTGGCGAACCCAGTCTCGATATCCCGCAAATATTTAGCCTAAGCCAAGCGATCCCAAATCCGGTGCGTCTTGCGGGTAGCATACGATATCAATTGGCCACAGCATGCCGTGTCAATATGGAGATCTACAACATCACCGGGCAGCGAGTGGCGCGGTTCGACGAAGGGATAAAGCCGCCGGGATATCACTCGGTCAAATGGAACACGGCCGGGCAGCCGGCCGGGGTGTACTTCTACCGGCTGATGGCCCGTCCGTACCAAGGCTCCGACGGGCAGGCTGGGGAGTTCACGGCGGTCAGGAAGCTGGTGGTGGTCAAATAGCTGTCGAAGAGCGAAGAAAAGCGGCCGCCGTGCGGCCGCTTTTTTGTCCGTTTTCACTTGAAACGAGATGATGGGAGTGCTATAATAAAAATTCAAAACGAAAGCGAAAATCCAATATAGAGGTGCGAGATGAAAGCCAAGAAGGCGGCCCCGAAGGCGAAAGCGGCGAAAAAGTCGAGGCTTCGACAAGACTTCGGCGAGCTCAGTCGAGCCGCTCAGCCTGACAAGAAGTCGGCACCGGCGCCAAAGATAGAAAACCTGAACGCCAAGGTGGACCAGTGGTTCAACGCCTGTGTCCACCCGGCCCTGGCCAAGTTCCCGGAGCGCCAGAAGGAGTTCACCTCCACCTCGGGGACGCCCGTCCGCAGGCTGTACACCCCGTGCGACACCGAGTCGGTGGACTACGTCGGGGACACAGGCTTCCCCGGCCAGTTCCCGTTCACCCGGGGCGTCCAGCCCACCATGTACCGGGGGCGGCTGTGGACCATGCGGCAGTACGCCGGGTTCGGGGACGCGGCCGAGTCCAACAAGCGCTACAAATACCTGCTGACGCACGGCCAAACCGGGCTGTCCATCGCCTTCGACCTGCCCACCCAGATCGGCTACGACTCGGACCACCCCATGGCGGCCGGAGAAGTCGGAAAAGTCGGCGTGGCCATCGACTCCATGGCCGACATGGAGATTCTGTTCGACGGCATCCCGATGGACAAGGTGTCCACCTCGATGACCATCAACGCCCCGGCGGCGGTGCTGCTGGCCATGTACATCGCGGTGGCCGAGAAGCAGGGGGTCAAGCCTGAGGCATTGAACGGCACCATCCAGAACGACATCCTCAAGGAGTACATCGCCCGGGGCACCTACATCTTCCCGCCCAAGCCCTCCATGCGCCTGATCACCGACATCTTCGCCTACTGCGCCGGGAGCGTGCCAAAGTGGAACACCATCTCCATCTCGGGCTACCACATCCGGGAGGCCGGCTCGTCGGCGGTCCAGGAGGTGGCCTTCACTTTGGCCGACGGGGTGGCCTACGTCCAGGCGGCCATCGACTCCGGCATGGGCGTGGACGACTTCGCCTCGCGCCTCTCCTTCTTCTTCAACGCCCACAACGACCTGCTGGAGGAGGTGGCCAAGTTCCGGGCGGCCCGCCGCATCTGGGCCAGGATCATGAAGGACCGGTTCAAGGCCCAGAAGCCCTCGTCGCAGATGCTGCGCTTTCACACCCAGACGGGCGGCTCCACCCTGACCGCCCAGCAGCCGGACAACAACATCGTCCGGGTGACCATCCAGACCCTGGCGGCGGTGCTGGGCGGCACCCAGAGCCTGCACACCAACTCGCGGGACGAGGCCCTGGCCCTGCCCACCGAGGACTCGGTGCGCATCGCCCTCCGCACCCAGCAGATCGTGGCCCACGAGTCCGGCTGCGCCGACACGGTGGACCCGCTGGCCGGGTCGTACTACGTCGAGGCCCGGACCTCGGAGATCGAGCAGCAGGCCCTGGAGTACATCGGGAAGATCGACAAGCTGGGCGGCATGGTCAAGGCCATCGAGAAGGGGTTCGTCCAGAAGGAGATCCAGGACAGCGCCTACCGCTACCAGAAGCAGGTGGAGGCGGGCGAGCGGATAGTGGTCGGGGTCAACAAGTTCGCGGTCAAGGAGGAGGCGCCCAGAAATCTGTTGAAGGTCTCTCAAGCCGTTCAGGATGCCCAGATACGACGGCTCGACGATTTACGTAGGACGCGTAGTAACGATGGAGTCAAGACGGCTTTGGAGGAGATCCGCAAGGCGGCCCAGGGAACCGACAACCTGATGCCCCACATTCTCGATGCCGTGAGGCAGTACGCCACCCTGGGCGAGGTCTGTGGGGTGCTGCGGGAGGTGTTCGGGGAGTACCAGGAGAGCGTGGTGCTGTGACCTCCCCTAAGTCCCCTCCTTACACTTCGACAGGCTCAGTGCAGGCCAAGGAGGGGATAATGGGGTGGTCGGTAACAGTTTTGAAAAGCAGCCGCGCTGAGCAAGGCCGAAGTGGGTGTGTCCTAAGCCAGCAATGTACAAAAACACAAAGACACACCCCTGGATCCCCTCTTAATAGAGGGGACAGGTCAAGAAGCGAGCGTTAAGTTATGGTAGATAGAGTACAAAACCAAACGACCGATCACGAAAAGCTCCCCTTCAACCCCCTGCGCCAGGAGCTGTACACGCCGCAGGAGCTCTACGCCGGATTCTCGCTGGACGACCCGGAGAGCTACGTCAAGGTCCCCGATGCCCGGATCTACGCCCACTACGTGGCCACGGGCCGCGGCCAGCCCGAGTCGCCCTATGTGGGCATGATGCAGTCGCTGCACGACCACTCGGTCTACCGGACGATGGAGGGGTTCATCAAGGGGCGGGAGCTGGCGGGCATCATGGGCGGGCACAAGCTGCAGCGGAGCTCGGAGGAGTACCGCAAGGTGGCCCACCTGGCGCTCAAGCTGGCCCAAAAGGGCTTCGTGGTCTGCTCGGGCGGCGGGCCCGGCGCCATGGAGGCCTCGCACCTGGGCGCCTCGGCCTCGGGACTGGGCGAGGTGGGGCTGGATAGAATAATCGCGCGGCTGGCAAAGACGCCTTCGCTGCCCAAGGGGCTGATGAACCTGATCTCGGACAGGGGCACCTATCACGAAAGCTTCGGGCGCGAGGTCCACGGCTGGCTGGCACCGGCCTGGGAGGCGGCCCGGGAGCTGTTCCGGGGCAAGCCGGCCGAGAGCCTGGCCGTGCCCACCTGGCACTACGGCCACGAGCCCTTCTCGCCGTTCCCCACCCACGTGGCGAAGCTATTTCAAAACAGCATAAGAGAAGAGGGCCTGCTGGCCATCGCCAACCGGGGGGTGGTCTTCGCCCCGGGCACGGCCGGGACGGTCCAGGAGATATTCCAGGACGCCTGCCAGAACTACTACCGTTCCTTCGGGGCCTTCACCCCGATGGTGCTGTTCGTCAAGCGCTACTGGGAGGAGGAGTACCCGGTGCTGCCGGTGCTCAAAAAGCTCTTTAGCAAAGAAGAGTACGACCGCTTCGTGCTGGTGACCGACGGGGTGGAGGAGGCGGCGGAGTTCATAGAAAAGACGAAACCGAACTGACCACCCCTCGATCCCCTCCTTACACTTCACAGGCTCAGTGCAAGCCCAAGGAGGGGAGAGGGGGTGGTCGGCCGGCTCCGGGCGAGAGCCGGTGGTCGAGTAGCCGCCATCTCGATACGTCCGCGCTGGTCGAGTAGCCGTCATCTCGATACGCCCGCGCTGGTTGAGTAGCCGAAGGCTGTATCGAGACCAGCGGACTACTCGATGTGCGGCTTGTTGAGACCCGGCGGGCGCGGAGGAACAGATGCGGCCCCGGGAAGCCAGAGGTAAAATCAGGGAATCCGTGTGAATCCGTGGCAAAGAGGAAGTCTAGATGGCCGACGCCATAGCGCTATTGGCCCTTTTAGTGGGCCTGGAGCTGGTGCTGGGGGTGGACAACATCCTGGTGATCTCCATCTTCGTGGGCCGCCTGCCGGAAGACCAGCGCCAGAGGGCCAGGATCATCGGCCTGGGCTTCGCCCTGCTGGCCCGTATCCTGATGCTGGCTGTGCTCCTTTTGCTGGCCAAGCTGACCAATCCGCTGTTTCTGGGCCTCTCGGTCCGGGACCTGATCCTGTTGGCCGGCGGGCTGTTCCTTCTCTATAAAGCTGTGACCGAGATCCACCACACGGTGGAGCTGTGCGAGGAGAAAAGAAGGGAGGCCGGGGTCAAGCACACCTTCGCGGCGGTGATAACCCAGATCGTCCTTTTAGACATCGTCTTCTCCATCGACTCGGTGGTGACCGCCATCGGGCTGACCGACAAGCTGTGGGTGATAGTGGGGGCGGTGGTGCTGTCGTTCGGGGCCTTACTGTTCGCCGCCAAGCCCATCGGGGAGTACATCCTGCACCGGCCGACCCTGAAGATCCTGGCCCTGGCCTTCCTGATCACCATCGGGGTGACCATCTTCATGGAGGGGCTGCACAAGCACGTGCCCAAGGCCTACATCTACCTGCCGATGGGCTTCGCCCTGGGGGTGGAGATGCTGCAGCTGAGGTACGAGGCCAACCGCAGGAAGAGGCTGGCGGGGCGGGAGAGGGCCATCGGAGTGTGAGATATGTATGGATATGTAGGAATTACAGATTTTCAGTGGTTTTCCTTTCTATCCAGTCAAAGAGGAATAGACGAGGTTAATTTTTGGCAACCCGGGGGAAATCGCAGGTTTACTGCATTAAACAAAGGCGAGTTATTTCTCTTTAAGCTACATAACCCAAGAAATTACATCGTAGGCGGAGGGTTTTTTACACATTCAAACATATTTCCAACCAGTTTGGCTTGGGAAGCATTTGGCATAAAAAATGGTGCGGCTACAATAGAGGAAATGAGGTCTAGAATTGAAAGACTACGACGTCAAACAAAGTCATTGAAAGAAGATTATAATATTGGGTGTATTATCTTAACGCAACCATTCTTTTTCTTAGAGAATCAATGGATAAAGACGCCAGATGATTGGAAACCAGGCATACAACAAGGCAAGAAATATGATTTCACGAAAGATCATGGAAAGGTATTGAATAAAGAGGTGAGTGATCGCCTTTCGCTTAATTCGGACAGCAATGTATATAAAGCAGCAGAAGAAAAAGACAAATACGGTCGTCCAGTATCTGTACTTCCAAGATTAGGACAAGGCGGTTTTCGTGTCTTGGTAACAGATGCTTATCAGAGACAGTGTACAATCACCGGAGAAAAAGTACTCCCTGCTTTAGAAACGGCTCATATTCGACCATATGCCGAAAACGGAACTCATGAGCCCAACAACGGCTTGTTGTTAAGGAGAGATTTTCACACCCTGCTCGATAGAGGTTATTTAACAATTACCCCAAAATACTTTGTTGAAGTTAGTAAGCGGATAAAAGAAGAATTTCACAATGGACGCGAATATAATGCTTATCATGGTAAAAAAATAAACCTTCCTCTTCAAACACAATATCTGCCCTCGCCCGAGAACTTATCCTGGCATAACGAGAGTAAATATCTTGGTTAATTAATATTGGAGTTTTATAAATGGACAAAAAGACCCGCATCCTCATCGCCAAGCCCGGCCTGGACGGGCACGACCGGGGGGCCAAGTACATCGCCCGGGCCCTGCGCGACGCCGGGTTCGAGGTGATCTACACCGGCCTGCGCCAGACGCCCGAGGCCATCGCCGCCGCCGCCGTCCAGGAGGACGTGCAGTGGGTGGGGCTGTCCTGCCTGTCCGGGGCCCACAACGCCCTGTTCCCCAGGGTGGTCCAGCTGCTCAAGGACAAGGGGGCGCCCGACATCAAGGTGTTCGGCGGCGGGGTGATCCCGGCCGAGGACATCCCGGGGCTCAAGGCCGCCGGCGTCATGGAGATCTTCACCCCGGGCGCCAGCTCCCAGGCGGTGGTGGACTACATCAACCAGAACCAATAACCTGGTAAACAAAGTCATTGACTTACAGGAGCCCGACATGAAAAGCCATCGCTGGTTTTGGACGCTGATGCCCCTGGCCATTCTGGCCTCCGCCTTCTCCTGCGGCAAGAAATCGTCGCCCACCCAGCCGCCTGCGGCATCCGGCCCGTCGATTTACGTAGGTGGAGACTACAGTGCCGGGGGCAAGAACATTCCCTGTTACTGGAAGGACGGCGTGCGTATCAACCTACAGGCCGACGCGGACAAGAACTACCACGTATACTCCATGACCGTTAAAAACGGTACGGTCTACAGCGGCGGCTACTCCCGGTTGGGGTTCGACCTACGCCCATGCTTCTGGCAGGGAACGGCCCGCACCGATCTGCCCGGTCCTGGGGGCTACGCTATAGTCACCGGGATCGCGGTCTCGGGAGTTACGGCCTACTGCGTCGGCCAGGCCGACTCTGGCAGCATCAGGCTTCCAATGCTGTGGAAGGGGTCATCGCGGAGCACCCTGCAGATGGACACCCTCAGCAGCCACTTCGCCACATCGGTGGCGACGCGCGATGGTGTTCCCTACTGCGGCGGCTATTACTACGGGCCGGGCGGGGCGACGCCGTGCTACTGGGCCGACACCGTCAAGCACACGCTAAGTCGGGACACGGTGAGCAATGCGTATGCTTTCGCCATCGCCACGGACGCCGCCGCCGTCTTCTGCGGAGGAATGTACTATTCAACGAACCCCACGGGGAGGATGATCCCCTGCTACTGGCGCGACACCACCATGCACACCCTGCCATCGATAGGGGCCAACGACGCCGAGGTCAGCGCAATGCATGTCGATGCCGGCGTCGTCTATGCGGGCGGACAGGCATCCGACGGCGCGTTGAAGCGCGCCTGCTACTGGGAGGGCGGTACCCGCCATGACCTGCCGTGCAGCACTGCGACCGATGCCGGGGTGATGTCTATCATGGTATCATCGGGTACGATCTACTGCGCCGGCTACATGATGATTGGGTCGAAATTCCTCCCCTGCTATTGGAAGGACGGCGTACGCTATGACCTGCCGCTGGACAGCACCGCGACGGGCGGGGTCGCCGTGGGGATAGCGGTGGAGTGAAATGCTGCCGCATTAAATCGCTGGCCAAAAAGGGCGAGGCTTCCCCCAGTATAAAGGCATGCAGACCGACATCCTGAACACCGACGGCGACCAGGCCCTGTGCCTGCGCCGCAGGGCGGCCAACCGGGCGGTGGACCTGGGCCTGGGTTTCAACATACTGCTGGCGGCGGGCAAGACCCTGG
>DHHE01000097.1 GCA_002403115.1 bacterium UBP2_UBA4780
ATCCGCCGCCAGCTGTCGGCCAGGGTCGAACCCAGTTACAAGGCGGGCATCACTAACTTTTTCAGGGGCGACCCGGTCAAGTTCCACGGCGTCCGCACGCCCCTGGTTAGAAAGATATCGGCCAAAGCCTTCAAAAGCCTCAAAGGGACAGAGAAGCGACAAATCTGGACATTGTGCGACCGGCTCCTGGCCTCTGGCTACGGCGAGGAGCGCACCATCGCCTTCGACTGGGCCTGGCGTCTGCGCCGCAAGCTGGAGCCCTCGGACTTCAAGAGATTCGAGCGCTGGCTGGCCGGGCACTGCGCCGACTGGGCCGGGGTGGACGACCTCTCCTGCCACGCCCTTGGTTATCTGCTAAACGAGTTCCCCGGCCTCCTCCCCCGCCTCAAGAAATGGACCCGCTCCCCCAGGTGGCACCTGCGCCGGGCCTCGGCCGTGGCATTGATATATTCAGTTCGAAGAAAGTCGCAACTGGACCTGGCTCTTAAAACAGCCGATGCTTTGATGATGGACGAGCACGACCTGGTGCGGAAGGGCTACGGCTGGCTTCTCAAGGAAACCACCAGACACTATTCAAAGATAGTGTTTGAGTACGTGCTGATGAACAAGGCCCGCATGCCCCGCACCGCCCTGCGATACGCCATCGAGAAGCTGCCGGAGGATTGGAAGAAGCGGGCGATGGCCAGGTGACCATCGGGACGTCATGCTGAGGTCGGCTTCTCGCCTCACACATGAAGCATCTACTTTATTTACCAGATCCTTCGGAAGCAAGGCTTCGACGTGAGCTCAGCCGAACGGCACGGCGCCGGGCTCAGGATGACAATTAGTAAACACAGGAGACAGCCATGCTGGAGATGATCGACCTCAAGAAGAAGCTCTCCAAGCCCCAGTTCAAGAAGACCATGGTCGAGCTGGAGCGCCGGATCAACGAACTGCAGCGGGCCTGCAAGGACGCCGGCATCCCCACCATCCTGGTGTTCGAGGGGCTGGAGGCGGCCGGCAAGGGCACCTGCATCAACCGCCTGATGCAGCCGCTGGACCCGCGCGGCTTCAAGGTGAATCCCATCCACCCTCCCACCGAATTGGAGAAGTTCTGGCCCTCCCTCGTCCGCTTCTGGAAGCTGCTGCCCGCCCGGGGCCGGCTGGCCATCTTCGACCACAGCTGGTACGAGGAGCTGATGGCCGCCCGGGTGCGCGGGGAAGCCACGCAGACAAAATGGCAGCGGGCCTTCGAGGAGATCCTGGCCTTCGAGCGCCAGCAGGCCGACGACGGGTCGGTCATCGTCAAGTTCTGGATGCACATCTCCAAGAAGGAGCAGGCCAGGCGTTTCAAGGAGATGGACGCCAACAAGGCCCTCAAGTGGAAGATCGGCAAGCAGGAGTGGAAGCAGCACGACGACTACGGCAGGCACCTCAAGGCGGCCGAGGAGATGATGGAGCGCACCAGCACCGCCCGGGCGCCCTGGATAATAGTGGAGTCGCACGACCGCCGCTTCGCCACCGTCAAGGTGTTCGAGACGCTGATCAGCACCTGGGAGGCGGCCCTGGAAACTTCTCGACTACGCTCGAAGACCGCTGAAGCCAAGAAATCACCGGACAAGCTGGTGCCCCGCAACGTCACCGTCCTCTCCAAGCTGGACATGACCCAGAAGCTGTCCCGGGCCGAGTACGAGCGCCAGGTGGACAAGCTGCAGGATAGGCTGCGGGAACTGGAGCACGTCATCTATTCCAAGCGCGTCCCGGTGGTCATCTGCTACGAGGGCTGCGACGCCGCCGGCAAGGGCGGCAACATCAAGCGCATCGTGGGCAACCTCGACCCGCGCGGCTTCGAGGTCATCCCCATCGCCGCCCCCACCAAGGAGGAGCTGGCCCACCACTACCTGTGGCGATTCGCCAATTGCATGCCCAAGGCCGGCCACATAACCATCTTCGACCGCACCTGGTACGGCCGGGTGATGGTGGAGCGCATCGAGGGCTTCTGCGAACCTTCGGCCTGGCAGCGGGCCTACCGGGAGATAAACGAGTTCGAGGCCCACCTGGCCGGCTACGGCACGGTCATCGTCAAGTTCTGGCTGCACATCGACCAGGCCGAGCAGCTGCGTCGCTTCAAGGAGCGGCAGCGCCTGAAGTGGAAGCAGTGGAAGCTGACCGACGAGGACTGGCGCAACCGCAAGAAGTGGCCCCAGTACGAGGCGGCCATCAACGACATGCTGGCCAACACCAGCACCAGCTACGCGCCGTGGACCATCATCGAGGCCAACGACAAGCTGTTCGCCCGCATCAAGGCGTTGAGGACGGTGGTGGACGCCATAGAGAAGAAACTGTAGCACCCCGCCCTTTGCTTCCCTCCCCTCGAGGGGAGGGACAAAGGGAGGGGAGGAACATTGCGCGATGGCTAGTACATCAGACCACCTCGGACACCGCCGCCGGCTGCGGGACAAGTTCCTCCGCGCCGGGGCCGGGGCCCTGCACGATTACGAGCTGGTGGAGCTGCTGCTGGCCTACGCCGTGCCGCGGCGCGACGTCAAGCCGGCGGCCAAGCACCTGCTCAAGCGCTTCGGAAGCCTGGGGGGCCTGCTGGAAGCCGACCCGGCCGGGGTGGCCAAGGCGCCGGGCGTGGGCCGGGCCAGCGCCGTGCTGGTAAAATTGGTGAAGGAGCTCCACTGCCGCTCCCTGGCGCAAAGCATGAAGGGCGGGGACGTTCTCTCATCCCCCAAGGCGGTGCTGGACTTCGCCCGGGCGGCGCTGGCCGGCCAGGGTTCGGAGTGCTTTATGTCCGTCTTCCTTAACGCCAAGAACCGGGTGATCGACCACCGGATAATGCACGAGGGCACCATCGACCACGCCATCGTCTACCCCCGGCGGATAATCGAGCAGGCCCTGGCGGCCGGGGCGGCCGGCCTGATCCTGGTCCACAACCACCCCAGCGGAGACCCGTCGCCGTCGGACGAGGACCGCCGGCTGACGAAGTCCATCCAGGACGCCGCCCGGCCCCTGGACATCAGGGTGCTGGATCACCTCATCGTCGGCCGCGAGGGATACTGCAGTTTCGCGGAGAAAAGGCTTTTGTAACCACAACCAGCGTCATTCTGGGGCTAAAGGCCCAAAAGGTGT
>DHHE01000091.1:0-3756 GCA_002403115.1 bacterium UBP2_UBA4780
GGCGGAATCGGGAGAGCAGGAAGAAAATCTGGGTCTGGAAGGCGTAGGCCCGGCGGTCGGAATAGAACGAGGAGAGGAAGGGATTGGTCTCCACCTCCTCCGCCACCGGCTTGGCGTGGAAGCGCTCGGCCAGCATGTTGGCCAGCGAGGTCTTGCCCACCCCGATGACGCCCTCGACGGCTATGTAGTTGGGTATCTGCGGCAATTTCGGCCTCTTTTCTTCATTCTTTTCACCCAGCCCACTCTATCCCCTCTTGAGAGGGGAACAAGAGCCTGCCCTGAGTCGAGCATGCATATTGCATGCGAAGGGGGTGTGTCTTCAGTTCATATACAATGTACTCTACACACCCACTTCAGGTGTACGGCAGGCCGCCTATTTCAGTGCAGGCCTGACCCCTCTTAATAGAGGGGACGAAGTTTTATCAGTCCTGCCGAATTTTATGATCCCGCCCTCTCCACCCTCTGCCCCCGCCTGTCCAGACCGGCCAGCATCTCCCTGACGGTCTTCCCTGTGACCGGGTCCACCAGCTCCGGCGCCAGTTCGGCCAGAGGCTCCAGCACGAAGGCCCGCTGCTGTGCCCGGGGATGTGGTATGATCAGATCCGGCTGGCCGACTACCCGTTGTCCGAAATAGAGGATGTCCAAATCTATGATCCTCGGCCCCCAGCGCTCCCCCCTTTCCCGCCCGAGCTCTTTTTCCACATTCTGGAGCGCCGCCAGAAGCTCGCCCGGCTCCAGCCCGGTCTCGATCTCGGCCGCCAGGTTGAGGAACTCCGGCTGGTTCGCCTTTCCCACCGGCTCGGTTGCGTAGATGCCGGAAGTCCTGGCGACCTGCGTTCCCGGAATCCCTTTCAGGGCTTCCACCGCCAGTCGGAGGTTGGCCAGCCGGTCGCCCTGGTTCGAACCGAGACCTATGTAAACCACGGTAGACATGGCCGCCTGGGGGCCATCAGGCCAGCCGGGCGATCCTGAGCCTGGCCTCCCTGAGCATTTTGGCCGAGAGCTCGTCGGGATACCCCTCCCGGTAGCAGATGCGCACGATCCCGGCGTTGATGATCATCTTGGCGCAGAGCACGCAGGGAAAGTGGGTGGTGTAGATGGCCGCCCCGAACATCGGCACCCCGAAGGTGGCCGCCTGGATGATGGCGTTCTGCTCGGCGTGGATGGCCCGGCACAGCTCGTGCCGCTCTCCGGGCGGCACCTTCCGCTGCTGGCGGATGCAGCCGATCTCGGCGCAGTGCCGGAGACCTGCCGGCGCCCCGTTGTACCCGGTTGCCAGCAGGCGCTTCTCCTTGACGATGACCGCCCCCACCCGTCGCCTGAGGCAGGTGGAGCGGCTGGCCACCAGTTCGGCGATGTCCATGAAGTACCGGTCCCAGCTGGGCCTGGCTTCGTCCTTCCTTCCGGGGCGACCCGGTGAAGCCCGGCGGGCGGCGGCCTGTTTCATGCTTTCGGCCCTCGATCGCAGGTTCGTCTTAATGCTTGCTGTCCAGGGTGACGTCGGGCTCGAAGACCAGCTCCGAGTCCTTGGCCGAGAGGCACTGGGCCAGGACGCTCATCTGGTGCAGGGCCAGCACCTCCTCCAGCCGCTGCCGGGTGATCAGCCCCATCTCCACCAGGATGTCCCCGATGCGGCCGCCCTTCTCCTTCTGCTGCCTGATGGCGTTGTTCAGGTCGTCGTGGGAGATGTGGCCCCCGGCCGTCAGGATCTCACCCAGCAGCATCTTGCGCTCGGCCGAGGAGAAGCCGGCGATCGAGCCGCCCTTGAACTCCACGTATTCGGTGAAGGTGTGCTCCGGGCTCTCGATGGTCAGCACCCCGGTCCAGCGCTCCTTGAGCGCCCGGGCCACCACGTCGCCGAACTGCACCCGTCCCAGGTTCAGTACCTCTCCCATGACTTATCCTTTCAGTAGATGTGGGTATAGCGGAAATTGTTTGCAGAGCTCCTCCACCCGGGTCCTGACCCTGGCGACGGCATCCGGCTCCTTGATGCGGGTGAGGACTTCGTCCATCATGCCGGCCACCGCCTTCATCTCGTCCTGCCTCATGCCGCGTGTGGTCAGGGCCGGGGTGCCCACCCGGAAGCCGGAGGTGACGAAGGGGCTGCGGGTGTCGAAGGGCACCATGTTCTTGTTGACCGTGATCCCGGCGGCGTGGAGCGCGTTCTCGGCCTCCTTGCCGGTGATGCCCTTGTCGCTGAGGTCGATGAGCATCACGTGGTTGTCGGTGCCTCCGGAGACGATCCGGTAGCCCCGTTCCATCAGGGCCTGGGCCAGGGCCTGGGCGTTGTCGATCACCTGCCGGGCGTACTCCTTGAACGACGGCTCCAGCGCCTCCTTGAAGGCCACCGCCTTGGCGGCGATGACGTGCATCAGCGGCCCCCCCTGGATGCCGGGCATCACCGTCGAGTCCATCACCTCGGACCAAAGCTTCAGCCTCTCGCCCGACTTGGCCTTGATCTTGATGCCCAGGCTGTTCTCCCCGTCCTTTCCAATCAGTACCATCCCGCCCCGCGGCCCGCGCAGGGTCTTGTGGGTGGTGGTGGTCACCACGTGGCAGTGGGGGATGGGCGAGGGGTGGAGGCCGGCGGCGATCAGGCCGGCCGGGTGGGCCACGTCGGCGAAGAGGAAGGCCCCGACCTCGTCGGCGATCTCTCGGAACCCGGCGAAGTCGTAGTGCCGGCTGTAGGCCGAGGCCCCGACGATGATCATCCGGGGCCGGTGCTCCCGGGCCTTTTGGGCCACCTGGTCCATGTCGATGTAGCCGGTCTCCCGCTGGACCCCGTAGGAGACGATCTTGTACATCTTGCCGGAGAAGGAGACCGGCGAGCCGTGGGTCAGGTGGCCGCCGTGGGCCAGGTCCATGCCCAGCACCGTGTCCCCGGGCTGGCAGTAGGTGAAGTAGACCGCCTGGTTGGCGGTGGAGCCCGAGTGCGGCTGGACGTTGGCGTACTCGCAGCCGAAGAGTTTTTTCGCCCGGTCCCGGGCCAGGTTCTCGGCCTGGTCCACGAACTCGCAGCCGCCGTAGTAGCGCTTCCCCGGGTAGCCTTCGGCGTACTTGTTGGTCATCACCGAGCCCGTGGCCTCCATCACCGCCGGCGAGACGAAGTTCTCCGAGGCTATCAGCTCCAGGCCGTACTCCTGGCGCTTGACCTCGTCCAGGATCGACCGCATCACCTCCGGATCGGATTTTCTCAGGTTTTCCATCTATTTCGAATCTCCGTTAATTGACTCTCTGTCCGGCCGCCTTCCTCTTCGGCTTCGCCCCCTTGGGCTTGGGGACGCTGTCGCCCGTTGTGCCCTGCGGCTTCGGCAGGACCTTTCCCAGGAGCGAATCCAGCTTGTGCTCCAGCACCTTCTGGTAGCCCTGTTGGTAGCCGGTATGGTACTCGGCCAGCCGGCCGTTACCTCCGATGACCGCCAGGGTCGGCAGTTCCCTGACGCCGTACTTCTTTGAGATGACCTCGTACTGGTCCATCAGCACCGGAAGGGACACCACCTGCTCGAACAGGAAGTTGCCGACGGTGTCCCGGGTCTGCCCCTTGTTGACCAGGTAGAAAAGCACCCCCTGGTCCCGGTACTTGGAGGCCATCTCCTGGAGCATGGGCATCTCTTCCATGCACGGCTTGCACCAGGTGGCGAAGAAGGACAGCACCAGGACGTTACGCTCCTGGCGGTTCCTTTTGCCCCGTGGCTCGCCGCAATAGTCCCGCAGGTAGAACTCGGACTCGTCGTGGGCCTTGACCATGAACACCGG
>DHHE01000091.1:3915-9310 GCA_002403115.1 bacterium UBP2_UBA4780
AGGACGTTGGCGTCGTTGTGAAGACGCGACAGCCGGGCCATCTCCGGCGACAGGGCCGCCGCCGCCCGCACCCCCTTGACCTTGTTGGCCGCGATCAGCATGCCGTTGCCCGAGCCGCAGATGAGGATCCCCTTCTCGGCCCGGCCTTGGGCCACCGCCTCGGCCACCGGAAAGGCGAAGTCCGGGTAGTCGCAGGACTCCCGGCTCTTGGCGCCGAAGTCCGTAAACTCGATGTTCTGCGGGGTGAAGGCGCTCTTTATCTGCTCCTTGAGCAGAAAACCCCGGTGGTCGGATCCGATGGCTACTTTCATATCAGACATTAAGGATATTCTATCGGTTCGGTGGATGTCAAGCAGCGTGGCTGCCAGTTGCGGGTTTATTGTTCAAAGTTGCGCGTTGTTTTTCCAAGTCGCTCAAACACTGCTGGCATAACTCGAAACTCCTGACACGCAACCCGCAACTAGTTCACTTGGCCATCAGGGCCGCCAGCACTATGGAATAGAACTTGGCGTCGTCGCTGTCGGTGCGCGAGGTCAGGATCACCGGGGCGCTGGTACCGATGACCATGGCCGCCACCGTGGCCCCGGCCATCTGGGTCAGGCACTTGTAGAGGATGTTCCCGGCCTGGATGTCCGGCGTCACCAGGATGTCGGCGTATCCGGCCACCGGCGAACTGATGCCCTTGCCCTTGGCGCATTCCGGGCTGACCGCCCCGTCCATTGACAACGGGCCGTCCACCAGGCAGCCCTTGATCTGGCCGCGCTCGGCCATCTTGGAGAGCTGGGCGGCCTCCAGGCTGCAGGGCCACTTGGGATTGACCTTCTCGGTGGCCGTCAGCACCGCCACCTTGGGGATCTCGATGCCCAGCTTCCTGGCCACCGCCACCGCGTGGTTGATCATCTCCACCTTCTGGCCGAAATCCGGGTAGGGGATCTGGGCGGCGTCGGTGATTACCAGCAGCCGGGGGAAGTTCGGCGTCTCGAAAACCCCCACGTGGGCGACGGTGCCCCCTGTCATCAGGCCGTTCTCCTTGTCCAGGTAGGCCCGGGCGTAGACCGCGGTGTCTATCAGGCCCTTCATCAGGACGTCGGCTTCCTTGCCGCGGACCATGGCCACCGCCCTGGCCGCCGCTCTTTTGTAGTCCGGCTCGTCGATCAGGGTGAATATCTTGGGGTCGATCTTGAACTGCCTGGCCAGCTCCTCGGTCCTCTTTTGGTCTCCTATCAGGACGGCCTGGGCCAGCTTCTGGTTGACCGCCCGGGCCAGGGCCTCGATGATGTCCGGGTCCTGGCCGCAGGCCACGGCCACCTTCTTCAGGGGGCCGCCCTTGACCAGCTCCGCCATGGCCTTGAGGGTGGTGATGGGTGCCATGTTGCCTCCTCTTGTGCTGCGGTTTATCGTTATCGTTAAAATCGCCTTTGCTGACTTGCTGCGGCCTCCGTCGCCAAGCCTTCGTCAGGCGGACGTCCGTATCCTTCCGTTGCGCGACAGGATGACGGCCACCGGCCGCGTTTGGGGGATGTGCGACAGGATGATCATGGCGATGGCCGTCATCGGCACGCAGAGCATCATGCCCGATATCCCCCAGACCATCCCCCACAGGGCCAGGGAGAGCAGGATGACCAGCGGGCTCAGGTTCAGGCGGTCCCCGAGAAATCTGGGCTCTATGAAATTGCCCAGCGCCTGCTGCACCAGGGTCAGGCCGATGACGATGGCCAGGAACGGCCCCAGGCCCTCGAACTGGACCAGGGACATCATCGCCGGCAGGGCGGTGGCCGCTATCGAGCCGATGGTCGGGATGAAGTTAAGGACGAACAGCAGGAGCGCCCAGAAGCCTGCCAGTTCCAGGCCGACGGCTGTGAAGATCAGGTAGCCTGCCAGCCCGGTGGCCAGGCTGGTGAGGGTTTTGATGCCCAGGTAGACCTTGATGTCGGCGTCGATCTGGGAGATCATGGAGCGGACCGCCCTTTGCCGCTCCGGACCCTTGGCCAGGGCCAGCAGCTTGCTCTCGAAGCTGCGCTGCTCCAGGAAGATGAAGGCCAGGTAGAGCAGCACGATCAGGAATTTGCCCAGGAACTCGGTCAGCTGCATGGCCAGCAACCTGGCAGTCTTCCCCAGGTCGATTGTTCCCAACAGCTTCTGCAGGGTGGGCGGCTCGCTTACCGGCAGCGCGTCGAACACCCGCTGGGCCAGCCTGTCCAGGCCCTGTTGCACGGCCGGGGCCGAGGCCGCCACCTCGGTGACGCTTACCGTGATGATCCTGACGACGACGAATATCAGGACGGCGATGGCCGCCAGCGCCCCGGCGTAGGCCAGTGCCTTGGGGAAACGCTTTTCCTTGCCCAGCGGGACCCTGCCCAGGAGCCCGGCCAGGGCGTTCACCAGGTACCAGATGAAGAAGGCGAACACCAGCGGCACCAGGAAGGAACGGCCGAGGTGCAGCAGGTAGAGGAGGCCTACCGCCAGGACCGGGATGGTCAGGTACTTCTGGTTGAACATAGGCTGGGTTCCTCAGCTGACGAAAACCTGGTTGCGCCCCGCCTTCTTGGCGCGGTACAGCGCCCGGTCGGCCCGCTCCACCATCCGTTCCCATGATTCCCCGGGTTGCAGCTCGGCCACCCCGAAGCTCATGGTCATGGTGAAGGGCCACAGCCTCTCCTGGTGGATGAGCTTCCAGACGGCGATGGACTTCCGCAGGCGCTCGGCGATCTCCTGGGCGATCTCGGCCTTGGTCTCCGGCAGCATCACCAGGAACTCCTCGCCTCCGTAGCGGCACACCCTGTCGTACTCCCTGACCCCGGCCTGCAGCATCTTGGCCACCTCCCTGAGCACCTCGTCGCCCACCGAGTGGCCGTGGCTGTCGTTTATCATCTTGAAGTAGTCCAGGTCGCCGAAGATCGCCGACAGCGGCAGCCTCAGGCGCTGGGCCCGGCTGGCCTCGATCTCCAGCTCGATCTCGATGGCCCGGCGGTTGAGGAGCCCGGTCAGCGAATCGGTGGCCGCCAGCTTGGCGATCACCTGCCCGGCCTTCTCCGCCTCCTCGTACTTCGAAGCATCGCGGAATATCTGCACCGCGCCTATGGGACGGCGGTCGGCGTCGAGGACCGGAGACGTCGCCGCGTCCACCGGGACGCGCTTGCCGGCCTTGTTGCGGAGGTAGACCCTCCTCTGGACCTCCTGGCCGCTGCCGATGGCCGACAGCAGGGGGCAGAGTTGGTCGCACATCCTCACCCCGTTCCCGTCGATGTGGCACAGGCCGTCATCGCGCTGGCACTGCCGGCCGACCACTTCGTCGGCCGGATACCCGGTTATCCGCTCGGCGCCCTGGTTCCAGTAGAGGATGCGCCGCCTGTCATCGACGTAGTTGACCCCGTCGAAGGTGTGGTCCAGGATCGACTTGTAGCATTGATCCGGCAGCGTTGGCAGCTTGTGGTTCTTCGCCGCCATCAGCAGCCGACCACGCCCAGGGCGATGGAGTTGAGCTTCTGCTCCCTGGTGTCGGAGCGGGACAGCATCACCACCGGCTTCGAGGCGCCGGCGATCAGCCCGGCCGCCCTGGCCCCGGACATGTAGATCAGGGCCTTGGCGAAGATGTTGCCGGCGGCGATCTCCGGCAGCACCAGGACGTCGGCCTCCCCGGCCACCGGGGACTTGACCTTCTTGTGCTCGGCGGCTTCCCTTGACACCGCCAGATCGAGCGCCAGGGGGCCGTCTAATATGCAGCCCTTGATCTGGCCCCGCTCGGCCATCTTCCAAAGCTCGGCCGCGTCCACCGTCTCCGGCATCTCCGGGTTGACCACCTCCACCGCGGCCAGCACCGCCACTTTGGGCTTTTCGATGCCGAGCTTGTGGGCCAGCCCCACCGCGTTGTTGATGATGTCGGCCTTGGCCGCCAGGTCGGGCTTGACGCACATCCCGCCGTCGGTGGCCAGGAAGATCTTGTGGTAACCGGAGACCTCCATCACCGCCACGTGGGACAGCAGCCGCCCGGTGCGCAGGCCGACCTCCTTGTCAAGCACGGCCTTCAGGAAGGTGGAGGTGGCCACCAGGCCCTTCATCAGGAAGTCGGCTTGGCCGGAGCTGACGGCGGCCACCGCCGCCCTCGAGGCCCCGGCCATGTCGGCGATGTCGGTGATCTCCCAGCCCTTTAGGTCGACCTTGGCCTTCTTGGCCGCCTCCTCTATCGCCTTCCTGTCGCCATATAGGACCGGGGTGGCGATCCCCTCCTTGTGGGCGATGGCCAGCGCCTCCAGCACCACCTCGTCCTGGGCCACCGCCACCGCCACCTTCTTGGGGCCTTTAGCCTTGGCCTCTTTCATTAGGTCGGAGAAAGACTTTATCATTTCAAGCTCCTTACTTTTGTCATTCCCGCGAAAGCGGGAATCCAGACTCCCTTGTCATTCCCGCACTTCATTTACACTCTGTGTAAACTCCGCAGGAATCCAGAACCCCTTGTCATTCCTGCGAAGGCAGGAATCCAGAAATTATCGTATTTCTGGGAACAAATCGGCCCACTTCGGGTTCATCCCCTCTATCAACCGTATCTTCCACTTCCTTTTCCACTTTTTCAACCGCTTCTCCCGGATTATAGCGTCTCTGATGTCGTTATAGGATTCAAAGTAAACCAGCACATGAACATTGTACTTCTTGGTGAAACCTTCGACCGAACCATCTTTGTGTTCTCTTACCCTCAGCGCTAGGTTGTTTGTCACCCCAATGTACAATGTCCCGTTCTTTTTGCTGGCCAGCATATAGACATAGTATCGATGCATTTCTTGGATACCTGCCTTCGCAGGTATGACACCGCGCGTTAAAATAATACACGCAGTTATTGTGCTTGGTGCCGGCCGTCCTGCGCCTGACCCAAGTTGAATGTCACGGGGTACATCACCCAAACCCGGACAGGCACACCTCCGGGAGCTATACAAGGCGAAAAGAGGACGCTCTTGCCAGCATCCATGGCCGCCTGGTCGAGAGATGCGTTCCCTGAGCTCCTGGCCAGTTCCACCCTCATTATTTTTCCGCCATAGTCCACCAACAGCTGGAGGTAGGCTCTTCCCTCAATTCCTGATTCCTTGGCCTCGATGGGATATTGTACAGCAGCATGTCTTAAAACTACTGGATCTTTTTCCATTTTTATGTATGCATTACGATCGGGGATGCTTCTTGCCTGGGCCAGACTGTCCCTGAGAACAGAATCCCGCTCCACGCCGCAGGCTGCCAGTTCGATGGTGCCCACCAGCCTTTTACCGCCCTCGATGGAGACGTCCCGGTGCAGGATGTCATATCCCGGCTTCCACACCGAGAGGCGATGCCCCCCTGCTTTTATTCCCGGTATGTTAGCCGGCGACTTGCCCAGGCAATAGCCATCGAGATAGACGTTGCAGCTCTCGGG
>DHHE01000015.1:0-430 GCA_002403115.1 bacterium UBP2_UBA4780
TCAACCTCTTCCGCATCACCTGGAAGAACGATGTGACCACCGGGCTGTTTGGCGCCGTCAATTATCTCGAAATACCCCGCGAGATAACCGGCATCCGGGCACGGGTGATAGGACTGGTCGGCAAGTACTTCCCCACCGGGGCCCACAAGGTGGGGGCTGCCTTCGGATGTCTGGCTCCCCGTTTGGTGAGCGGCGAGTTCGACCCCACCGTCCACAGGGCGGTGTGGCCCTCCACTGGGAACTACTGCCGCGGCGGGGCTTTCGACTGCGCCCTTCTTGGCTGCACCGCCGTGGCCATCCTGCCGGAGGAGATGTCGCAGGAGCGCTTCACCTGGCTGCGCGAGATCGGCGCCGAGGTCATCGCCACCCCGGGATGCGAGTCCAACGTCAAGGAGATCTACGACAAGTGCTGGGAGCTGCGGAAGGACCC
>DHHE01000015.1:559-11621 GCA_002403115.1 bacterium UBP2_UBA4780
AAACTGCACCCCCATATTCGCGTTGTCGCCACGGAGGCACAACAGTGCCCGACCCTGTACCTCAACGGGTTCGGCGGCCACCGCATCGAGGGAATCGGCGACAAGCACGTTCCCTGGGTGCACAACGTCCGAAACACCGACGCCGTGGCCGCCGTCGACGACGAGGACTGCATGCGGGTCCTGAGGCTTTTCAACGAGCCGGCCGGCCATGATTTCCTAAAATCGTTGAACGTTTCCGGGGACACAGCCGGGAAGCTGCCGCTTTTGGGCATATCCAGCATCTGCAATCTGCTGGCCTCCATCAAGGCCGCCAGGTATTACGAGATGGAGGAACAAGACGTCATCCTCACCGTATTCACCGATTCCATGGAGCTTTACGGATCGCGGGTCAGGGAGCAGGCCGAGCTTCAGGGCAGCTACGACCGGACCCGGGCCGCCCGCGACTATGAGGCCGGTTTGGCCCACATGCGCGAAGACTGGTTCCGCGAGCTCAATTACCGCGAGCGCAAGCAGGTCCACAACCTCAAGTACTACACCTGGGTCGAGCAGCAGGGCAAGACCTACGAGGAGATCCTGGCGCAGTGGGAGCCCGAGTACTGGCGGTCGCTGTTCGAGGACGAGGTGGGCGAGTTCGACCGGCTGATAGGGGAGTTCAACCAGGAAGTCGGCATTGCCTGAACCCCGCTCGCTTCCTTGGCTCGCTGCCTTCGCAGGTTGACATGGAGGGCATGTGCAAAGTAGCCGCGGTGATCCTGGCCGCCGGCAAGGGCGGGAGGATCGGCTGTCCCAAACTGGCCCTGGAGCTGGGCGGCGTGCCTTTCTGGATGATGATTGTCCAGCGCCTAAGAAAGGCGGGCATCAGGGACATCGCCCTGGTCGTCCGCCGGTCGCGGAAAGGACGGCTGTCCGATAGCCGGATCATGCCGGTGGTCAACTATCACCCGAAACCGGGCATGTTTTCGTCGGTACAGGCCGGTCTGCGCCGCCTGCCGGGTTTTGCCGGTTACATTATCTGTCCGGTCGATCACCCGGGAGTAGAGACAGGGACCTACCGGCGCCTCCTGAAACGCTTCTGCGGTTCGCCCGATTCGGTTGTCAGGCCAAGATACCGGGGCGCTTCGGGACATCCTGTCGTCGTTCCCGGATCTGTGCGCCGGGAGATCCTCAAGCTATCTCCCGCGGACCGGCTGGACCGCGCCATCGGCAATCTTGGCCTGATACTTTCCGACGTGGCGGTGGCTGACCGCAACGTCCTGCTGAACATCAACACCAAGAGAGAACTGTCGGATGCTGACAGACTTCGTGGAAAGAATCCACGCCGCGGCACTGGAGAATAGGCGGATCTGGGTGGCCACGGTCATCTCCAGCCAGGGATCCACCCCGGGCAAGCCCGGCATGAAGATGATAGTCTATCCCGACGGTTCAACTGCGGGAACCGTCGGCGGGGGGCAGGTGGAGAAGGACGTCATCGCCGAAATACTCGCACAACGCCCTGAAGGTCTGGCCAGGCGGACTTTCGAGATGGGCGGCGATTTCTCCTCGAAACCCGGCATGGCCTGCGGCGGCTCACAGGAGGTCCTCATCGAGCCCTTCGGCTCATCGTCCCGGCTGTACGTCATAGGCGCCGGGCACTGCGCCATGGAGCTCTCGGCCCTGGCCGGGCGCTGCGGTTTCTCGGTGACGGTCATCGACGACCGGCCGGATTGGGCCAACAAGGGAAAACACCCACTTGCGGCCGTTTCCGTGTGCCGCAGTTATTCGGGGCTTGACGATTACATCGACTTCTCGGACCAGGCCTACATCGTCATTATGACCCACCAACACCTGCACGACGAGGAAGCACTGCGCGCCTGCCTGCGGAGGAAGTGGAGTTACCTGGGCATGATAGGCAGCCGGCGCAAGGTGGGGCTGCTTTTCGACAAACTGGCCTCGGAGGGGGTCGGCCGGGAGCTGTTGGCCGGGGTCCACTCGCCTATCGGGTTCGAAATAGGCTCCCAGACCCCGGCCGAGATCGCCGTCAGCATCGCCGCCCAGCTGATAGCGGTCAGGAACGGGGCAGGCGCTAACGGGACTGAGGGGAAGAGGGTGCAATGAGGATAACCGCCCTGAGGGCCGCCGCGATATCGGGCATCGCCCTGCTGATCTGCGTGCCGGGGTGTTCCCGGAAATCCGAGCACGGGGTCAAAGTTGGCGAAGCAGTAAACACCTATCGCCGGGCCGTCGGGGCCGCCGACAGCGCCGCCGCCAAGGCGGGCAGGCGTTCCGGCACCATCGACTCGATCGCCTCCGGAAACCGATGAAGACGTCAAGGACATGGCGATCATAAAGCTGCCCCGGGAGGTGGTCGACAAGATCGCGGCCGGCGAGGTGGTGGAGAGGCCGGCCTCGGTGGTCAAGGAGCTGGTCGAGAACAGCCTGGACGCGGGAGCAGGCTTCATAGAGGTGGAGATAAGGGGTGGCGGGCTGGAGATGATCCGCGTCTCTGACGACGGCCGGGGCATGGAGCCCGAGGACCTCAGGCTTTCGGTCCACCCCCACGCCACCAGCAAGATCGGACGTTACGAGGATATACTCGAAGCCGTCAGCTACGGCTTCAGGGGCGAGGCCCTGCCCAGCATCGCCTCGGTGTCGAGACTGACCATTACTTCGAGGGCGGCCGGCAGGGTGGAGGGACGGACCTTGAAATGCGGGGCGGGGCAGGAGTGCCGGGACACGGAGACCTCGGCCGCACCCGGAACCACGGTTGAGGTCGAGGGGCTTTTTGCCAACGTCCCGGCCAGGAGGAAATTCCTGCGCTCCGCTCTGACCGAGTCGCGCAGATGCCTTGACGAGGTTTTCCACCAGGCGCTGGCCAACCCGGGCGTCGGGTTCAGGCTGGTGAACGAAGCCAGGGTCCCCCTGGAGCTACTGCCTGCCGAGCCTCTCGAGAGGTGGCGCCAGGCGTTGGGCGACGAGCTTTTCCAAACCATGCTCCCGGTGGAAGCACGGCCCGGCGACCTGGCCCTTTCCGGACTTGCATCCCTGACCTCCCGGCTCTGGCCCCGCCGCCGGGAACAGCATGTCTTCGTCAACGGACGCAGGGTCCACCATCGGATCGTCCAATCGGCCGTTTACCGGGCTTACGGCCCGTCCCTCGAGGGCCGCCATCCGGCCTTCCTTCTTTTTCTGACGATGCCGGCCCGCTGGGTGGACGTCAACGTCCATCCGGCCAAGCGCGAGGTGCGCTTCCGCGACGACGAACTTGTTTTCCGTTTCGTCCGCTCGTCACTGGAGGGATCGTTCTTCGGCAAGGGGGAGTCGCCGCGGGGCATGGTGACGGGCTTCCATCCGGCGGAATCCGCCCAAGGCTCTGGCCCGGTTTCCTGGCAGGAACTGACGGTTTCGGAGCAGCGGTCCATTTTCGACCTGGCTGCCTCCGGCGGCAGCGCCGTCCCGCCGCCGGTCGATGAAGGCCGCCCGGCCACCCTGGTGCAGTACTGGCAGGTGCACAACCGCTACATACTGGCCTCGATCAAGACAGGCATCATCATGGTCGACCAGCACGCGGCCCACGAGAGGATACTTTACGAGGAGCTTCTGGGAAGGACTGGCGGGCCGCGCTCCCAGCAGATGATGTTCCCGGCCACGGTGGAGCTGACAGCCTCCGAGGCCGTGGTTTTCGCCGAATACCTGGAGGTCTTCTCTTCGCTGGGTTTCGACCTCAAGCAGTTCGGCGGAAGGACGGTAGTCATAGAGGGACTGCCGGCCACGACCGCCGAGGCCGACGCCGAGGCGGTGATCCGGAAAATGCTGGGAGACCTGGGCGCCTCATACCAGCCCGGCCCCGACCCGAGGGAGCGGGTGGCCCGCTCCTTCGCCTGCCACGCCGCCATCAAGGCCGGCCAGCCGCTCGGCCAGGAGGAGATGAACCGGCTGATAGACCGCCTGTTCGCCACCTCCACCCCGTATCTGGACCCGCACGGCCGCCCGGCGGTCATCAAGTTCACGCTGGATGACCTGGGGAGGAGGTTCGGCCGGGTATGAGCCGATTGGTGCCGGTGCTGGCCGGCCCCACCGCGGTAGGCAAGACGTCCCTGGCCATCGAGCTGGCCGTCAGGCTGGGAGCGGACGTCGTCTCGGCCGACTCGCGCCAGATTTACCGGCGCCTGGACGTCGGCACCGCCAAGCCGACGCCAGCGGAGCAAAACAAAGTCCGCCACCGTCTGATAGACGTCCTTGAGCCAGGGAACCACTACAGCGCCGCGGACTTCGCCCGGGACGCCAGGGCCGAGATGGACCGGATGGATCGTCAGGGGAGGGACTATATTGTTGCCGGAGGCTCCGGGCTTTACATCAAGGCCCTGGTCGAGGGGCTGTCCGAGATGCCGCCGGTCGATCCCGAGATCAGCCGGCGGTTGCGCCAAGAGGCCGGCGAGGTCGGCATCAGGCCCCTTTACCGGAGGCTGATGCTGGAGGACCCGCAAACGGCCGCCCGCCTCAAGCCGGCTGACCGGGCCAGGATAATCCGGGCCCTGGAGGTACTGGAAACCACAGGCAGGTCCATCTCCCTATGGCAGGGCCGCCCGCGCCAGTCAGACGGAAGATACTATATCATTATTGTTTTAAACAGATGCCGTTCCGAGCTGTACCGGCGGATCGATGAACGGGCCGAAGACATGCTCGCCCGGGGCCTGGTGGAAGAGGTGGAGGGCCTGGTGAGCAAGGGTTTTCGGAACGCTTTGGAGCGGGTGAAGGCGGTCGGCTACCGGGAGGCCTTGTCCTTTCTGGACGGCGAGACGGACAGGTCTCGTATGAGGGACCTGATCAAGCAGAACACCCGCCGCTTCGCCAAGCGCCAGCTGACCTGGTTTCGCGGGATGCCCGGGGCCGAGTGGCTGGACGCGGGAGAGGAGGCCGACCCGGCCGAGCGCGTCCTGGAGCTGGCGCGAAGGGCCGGTGGGTGATGAAGCGTCCCGCCATCCTGGGCGTTCAGCTCGCAATTCTCCTGGCGGCCGGCTTTGGGACGGCCCGCCTTCCGGCGCAGAGCCTGCCGACCGTGCCCTACGGCCAAGCCTGGAGCTTTCTGGAGACGGAAAACTTCAAGGTTATCTACCACCAGGGCGGCGAGCCCCTGGCCCGGCGGGCCGCCACCACGGCCGAGCTGGTCCACCGGCGCCTCAGCCGGCTCCTTTCCTGGCGGCCAAATGACAGGACCCGCCTCATCATACTGGACAACACCGACCAGGCCAACGCCATGGCCCTGGCCTTTCCCCGGAACACCATTTTGATCTACCCGGCGCCGCCGGCCGGGGGACCGGGGAACTACCTGGACTGGCTTTACGAGCTGCTGCTCCACGAATACGCCCACATCCTTCAGATCGACATGGCCACCGGTTTCATGGCCGGGCTGCGCTCCGTATTCGGACGGATCGTCCTTCCCAACGCTGTCCAGCCCATGCATCAGCTGGAGGGACTGGCGGTCTACGCCGAAAGCAGGTACTCGTCCATGGGGCGCAACAACAGCGCCCTGACCGAGGGGACGCTCCGGACCGCGTCCGCAGAGGGAAACTGGCCGGGGATAGACCGGGCCGGCGTCTTCAACCCGTCCTGGCCCTGGGACGCACCGTATCTTTTCGGGGGGAAGTTCACCAAGTTCCTGGCCGACTCCTTCGGGGAGGGGACGCTGGCGCAATACAATCTCGCACACGGAGGCCTGTTCCTGCCTTTCATGCAGAACCGGCCGGCCAAGAGGGTCTACGGCGGATCGTTCCCGGCGTTGTGGGATGACTGGAGCCGGCGCTCCCGGGAGGGCTACCGCGCGCAGGCCGATTCCATCAAAGGCCGGGGTATCCCCGGGATGGAACGTATCACCGTCGACGGAATGCACAAGTCGTCCCTGGCGCTTTCCCCTGACGAAAGTACGCTGGTGTTCCAAGCCAGCGACGGGCTCAGCCATCCCGGCATCATCAGGACGGACCTGGCGACCGGCCGCTCCTCGAAGATACACGAGGGGTTTGTCGACGGAGCCATCGTCTTCAGCCCCGACGGGCGATCAGTATTTTTCGGCCAGCTGGACTGGGGCGACGACGGCCGGGAGATGTCATGCGACCTATACCGGCTGGAGCTTGAGGGAAAGAAGCTGACCCGGCTCACCCGGGGCTGGCGGGCCCGGGATCCGGCTCCTTCGCCTGACGGCCGCCATCTCTATTTCACCACCACCAGGCTGGGCCAGGGCGCCCTCTGCCGGCTGAAGCCGGGCGACGGGTCGGCTGACACTCTCATACCGTTCGACGATTCATCGTCGGTAAGCTGCCCGGCCGTCTCGCCGGACGGAAGCCGTCTGGCCTTCTCGGCCTGGACCGGGGAGGGTTACCAGGACATATATGTGATGACGATAGACGGCCGCAGTTATCACCCGATCTTTCAGGACCGGGCCCAGGATATCCAGCCGCGCTGGTCGGCCGACGGGAGCAGCCTGTACTTCAGCTCGGACAGGACCGGGGTCTGGAACATCTTCCGCTGGGACCTTGCGGAGGAGAAGCTCTTCCAGGCGACCAACGAGGAGGGGGGGGCGTTCTGGCCGGGACCGGGAGGGGAGGTTCTGTGGGGCTTGTCGCTTCGCGGGCAAGGCTATGAGTTGACCAACATCGGCATTGCGGAAGAGCGGACGGTTCCCGGGCCGTCATTTGCCGACAACTATTTCTTCGCCGGGGCGATCGAGCCTTCCCCGGCAAGCTCCCGCCCCTACCGTTTCTGGAAAACCATGCTGCCGGCAGCCTGGCTGCCGACGGGCTTCGTTGACAGCGGAGGCGGCCGCCTGGGGGCCGTGGTCGTCGGCGCCGACGACCTGATGCGTCATTACTACCTGGCGGCCCTGGCCCCGGGCCCCGGGTTCCGGAGATGGCACTACGACGCCCAGTACCTGTGCTCGGCGCTTCCGGCCGACGTCTACTCTAGGGCCAGCGATTTGGTGGCCCTGCGCCAAGCGACCGGGGATGATGTTTACTGCGAACGGCGCATCGAGGTCATACTTGATGTTACCAAGACATTGGCCTCGTACCGGCGGCGCTGCTCGATAGGCCTGGGCTACAGGCGATTGAGGCAGGGCCCCGAGACCGAAGCTTCGCCCCGGTCTGCCGGATACTGGACCGGCGCCCTGGCCGATCTGGCCGCCGGAGCCGCTTACGGCGACGCCAAACGCTACCGGAAGTCTGTCAGCCCGGAGGACGGACGGGCCGTCTCCCTGTCAGCCAGGCTCTATCGCAAGGCGCTGGGAGGCGGAGTCGACCAGGACTGGGGCCAGGCCGAATGGCGCGAGTTCCTGCCCCTGCCGATGAGGAACCACGTTCTGATGCTGGCGGCCAGGGCGGGGACCGGCAGTTCAGCCGGTTTGTTCGTCGATGAGTTCTCCGACGGTTTCCGGGCGCGCGGGTTCGACGCCGGTCCTGGCGGCAAGCGCAAGTTTCTGTCATCGGTCGAAGGCCGCATCCCCCTGTGCCGGGTGGATCGCGGGGCGGGCACCTGGCCCGTTTTCCTGCAAAGCCTTCACGGGGCCGTTTTCCTCGACGCAAGTTGGGGCGGGGAGGCGTTCGGCAAAATTGCCTGGCAGGGGATGCAGCGCAGCATCGGCGCCGAGCTCAGGACCGACTGGACCGTTTTCTACGGCATCGGCCTGCAGGCTGGGGCGGGAGCGGCTTATCCCCTGGAAGGGAAGGGGAATGTCGTGCCGTACCTGTCGGTGACAACGTCCCTGGAAGCGTTCCATGGCAAAAAGATTCATTAAGTCCGGTCTGCTGTTTGCCGTCCTGCTGACGGCCGCCGCCTGGGCGGAAACGCCCCGGGTCGAGCTGCAGGGCAACCGGGCCTTCGGCTCCCGGCGGCTTTTGCGGGAGATGTCGCTGGACCGGGCCGGGGAATTCATCGGGGACAGCCTGCCGGCGGCGCTGGCCAGGTTGTCCGGCTTCTACCGGCGCAGCGGGTACATCCAGTCCCGGGTGGAATACATCAGGGAGGAACCCGTTTCCGGCCCGGCCGTTTTCAAGGTACTGGTGGACGAGGGCCCGCGCTTCACGGTGGGGGCGGTGGTCTTCAGCGGAAACGACAGCGTACCCCCCGAGAAGCTCATCAGGCCGATGGGCAACAGGCCGGGGAGGCCCTACAATCCGGACGCCTTGGGGGACGACGAATTCAAGATGCTGATGGTCTACGCCGACCGGGGGTTCGTGTTCGCCGGGCTGGAGAGCGGGGTCGAGGTCCTGCCGGATAACACCGTGGTCATCAATCTGGCGGTCAGCGAGGGGCGGCGGGTGCGGGTGGGATCGGTCGGGATAAGGGGGAATTCGTTCGCCGCCGGCCGGTACATATCGCGTAAGGTGAACATCCCCGAGGGCGGGTTCTTCAGCCGCCAGTCCCTGCTGTCCGGCGAGATGGCCCTGTCCTCGACCGGAATTTTCCGCGAAGCCAGGGTCCAGGCGGGCGCGGTCGCCCCGGACAGCCAGCACATAGACATCGCAGTCTCGGTGGCCGAGAGGCCGCGGCGCCGTTTCGAGATTGGCCTGGGCTACGGCAGCGGCGACGCCTTCAGGGTGATGGGCAAATGGCTTAACCGCAACGTGGGCGGCTGGGGGCAGCGGCTGGAGTTCAACGGGCTGCTGGCCGCGCAACTGTGGAGGGACATCAGGCTGGTCAGGGGCCGGGCCCAGGCTTCGTATCTTGAGCCCTGGCTCGCGGGCCGCAATCTGCCGGGGCAGGCCTCGCTGTACTACGACGATTACCGCCCTCCGTACACCGACTACCGTCTGCAGACGGTGGGATTGGACCTGGACGTTTTCCAGAGGCTGGACCCGAGCGCCTACATCGACTGGCGGGCCAGCCAGCAGTGGCTCAAGCTTTCCTCCAACTGGCTCGATCCCGGATATCCCTCGGACACCGTCAGATACCACGGCCGGAGGAGCGTTTTCTCCGGGTGGTTTTACAACCGTCTGGACGACCCGATCATGCCCCGCAACGGGTTTTCGGCCCAGGCAGAGGGCGAGTATACCGGCGGCTTTTTCGGGGGCTTCAGCACCTTCCAGCGGATAAACGCCTCCTGGATGGGTTACATGACCGTATCCAGGCCTCGGACGACCATGGTCTGCCGTCTCAGGGGAGGGGTCATCGGTGATTGGAACAAGAAGCACCAGGTGCCGTATTACGAGAAGTTCTATCTGGGGGGGCCGACCACGGTGCGCGGCTATGCCAACGGGAGCATCGGAAAGACCGACATCAACGGCAGGCCGATAGGCGGGAAGAAGATGGCGTTGGCTAACGTGGAGATCAGACCGGCGATCTATCGTCGGTGGCTGGCCAGCCTGTTCCTGGATGTCGGCTTGTTGTCGGACAGCCCGGTGAAGAAGATGTCGCTGAGCGAGGCCTACACCAGCCCGGGCTTCGGACTGAGGTACGTCCTGCCGCTGGGAACGGGAAGGCTGGATTTCACCGCGCCGGGAACCCAGATGGATTGTATTAAGAATTGGAAGGCGATCGTGGCCTGGGGCGAGGTATTTTAGCAATAGTGAACTATTACAAAAACGTGCAAAATACAGTAAAAAAGAAAAAAATGCACTTCTTAATTTAGTGTGACATGCATTTACTAAAAAAGACGTTGGCCTGCAAGAACTTGCAGGCTCTTTTTTGGCACAGAAAATGCAAGTATTAGCTCTAAACAACAAGGCGAGGAAAAACCGTGAAGAAAACAGTCTTTGTAATTCCCATTTTACTTGTGGCGTCCACCGCCTGGGGTGCGCTGCTTCTCGAGGAGAACTTCGATTATACGGCTGGTGTCGACATCGTTGGAGGCGGAAGGCCTTGGACATATCATAGCGGCACAACCGGCATTATATTCGTTAGATCGCCTGGCCTTTCTTATTCCGGTTATATATCGTCTAATATAGGGAATGCCGCCGAGGCAGATACTACGGGTTATGACGCTAACGCTGTGTTTGACTCCGTTATGTCAGGACCCGTCTATAGTTCCTTTATGCTCAGGGTCGGTTCCAACGGCGCACCGACCGGCTATTTCTATCATTTCGCTCCACCTACTACGGGGACAAGTTTCTGGGCCAGGGTCTACGGCCAGAATGTTACTGGGGAGGACAGCTTCCGGTTGGGATTAGCAAAATATACCGAAACCGCCACCTATTCGACCGTAAAGTATTCTTATAATCAGACTTATCTGGTTGTGGTCAAGCACAACATCCTATCCGGGACGCTGAACGACAGCGTCAGCCTCTATGTGTTTGAAACCGGGGTTCCAGGCATCGAACCGGCGACACCTACTGTCGGACCACTCGCACCTGCAGTCACGGACCCTACGCGTTTAGGCTCGGTCTGCCTGAGGCAGTACGCCGCTAATCAGAATTATATGGTCGACGGCATCCGGATCGGCACCACCTGGGCCGATGTCTGCCCGTCGACCTCAACTCCGTTCATCTCAGCCACTCCCGGCTCTTTGGGTTTCGACACCCTGCTGTTGAACGACACCTCGGCCGTTCAGTCCTACACGGTTTCCGGCAGCAACCTGACGGCCGGCATCACGGTGACCGCGCCGTCGACCGACTTCAGGGTTTCGCTGACCAGCGGTTCCGGCTACACCAACACCCTGACCATTCCCCAATCCGGCGGCTCTGTGCCGGCGACGCCGGTCTACGTCATCTTCAAGCCCACCTCCACAGAGGGGGCCAGGTCGGGAAACATCACCAACACCAGCACCGGGGCCGATGCCCAGAACGTGGCCGTCAGCGGTTACGGCATCAAGATCAAACTGCTCAGCTCTCTGGCCAGCTTCGGCGGGGTGGAGGTGGGGCAGACATCGGCCGAGCAGTTCTACACCTACCAGGCTTCGGAACTTTCTGTCGGCGAGGACTTAACGATTTCCGCGCCCTCCCACTACCAGATCTCATGGACTTCAGGATCAGGCTTCACCACTTCGCTGATCAAGCCCATTCCCTCCGGTGGCCGGTTGCCATTGGACACGGTGTTTGTCAGATTTGTCCCCTCGACCACCGGGACCAAGTCCGACAGCATCAGCCACACCAGCATGGGC
>DHHE01000019.1:0-3698 GCA_002403115.1 bacterium UBP2_UBA4780
GGCCGGCATCCAGACCAGGCTGACCAACAAGGGCGGCCTTTTGGCCGGCAACCACCCGGAGCCGACGCTACTGGTCTCGGGCCACCTGGACACCCTGGGGCTGATGGTCAGCGGCATAAACGCCGACGGCCACCTGGCCTTCACCCCCATCGGCCAGCCGTTGCTGGCCTCCTTCGAGGGCGAGTACCTGACGGTGCGGACCTCCGGGGGCAAAGACTACCGGGGAACCCTGCTCCTCAACAACCCGGCGGCCCACGTCAACAGGGAGGCCGGGAAGACCGAGCGCAAGCCGGAAAGCATGCACATCCGGCTGGACGCCGAAGTGTCGAAAAAGGAGGACACCGGGAAGCTGGGCATCCGCACCGGGGACTTCGCCTTCTTCGACCCCCGATTCGAGTTCACCGACACCGGCTTCGTCAAGGCCCGCTTCCTGGACGACAAGGCCGGCTCGGCCGCCATGCTGGACGCCATGCTGGAACTGGGGGCGGAGAAGCTGAGGGCGATCCCGGTCGCGTTCTTCTTCTCCAACTACGAGGAGGTGGGGCACGGGGCGGCCGCCGGCCTGCCGCCCAAGGCCCAAGAGATGCTGGCGGTGGACATGGGGGTGGTGGGGGACAAGGCCGAGGGCGACGAGGTCTCCGCCTCCATCTGCGTCAAGGACTCCTCCGGCCCCTACGACCTGGGGATGCGGAACCGGCTGGCGGAGCTGGCCCAAAAAGGCGGCATACCCTATAAACTTGACGTCTTCCCCCACTATTCATCCGACGGCTCCACCGCCCAGGCGGCCGGGCACGACCTGCGGACGGCCCTGATCGGGCCGGGGGTCTCGGCCTCGCACGGCATGGAGCGGACGCACCTCAAGGGCCTGCTGGCCGTCCGCGACCTGCTGCTGGCGTACGTCAGAGAAGCCGGGAACTGACCACCCCCGTCCCCTCCTTGACAAGGAGGGGATAAAGGGGCGGTCGATATAACTGGCAAAGCGAAGAGAAAAACAGACCATGTACCTAAGCAAGCCCACCCAGTACTACGACAAGTTCTACGCCTCGAAGAACTACCAGGCAGAGGTCATCTACCTGTGCAAGAAGATATTCGACCACTGCCAGCGGCTGGACATGACCCTGCTGGACGTGGCCTGCGGCACCGGGGAGCACGCCCGGTTCTTCAAGCAGCGGTTCACGGTGGAGGGGGTGGACATCTCGCCCGACCTGTTGTCCATCGCCCGGCGCAAAAACCCCGACCTTCGCTTCTACCTGGGGGACATGAGGGACTTCGAGCTCAACGGCCGGTACGACGCGGTCACCTGCCTGTTCAGCTCGATCGGCTACCTGCTGACCCTGGACGAGGTCAAGCAGGCGGTGGGCAACATGAAGCGGCACCTGAGCGAGGGGGGGGTCATCCTGGTGGAGCCCTGGTTCACACCGCAGGCCTGGCGCGAGGGCACCGTCCATTCCATGATGATAGAGGAGATGGACCTGAGGCTGGCCCGGATGAGCACCAGCCTGCGCGACGGCCGGATCTCGGCCTTCGACCTGCACTACCTGATCGGGACGTCCCGGGGCGTGGAGCATTACGTGGAGAACCACCAGATGGCCCTGTACACGGTGGAGGAGATGAAGGAGGCCTTCGCGGCCAACGGGCTCAGGGTGGATTACGAGCCGGCCGGACCGACGGGCCGGGGGCTGTACACCGGCTGGGCGTGAACCGGGTAACCGGAGCGACGGTCGTCGGCCGGGCCGCCTGAGGGCGGCCTTTTTTGTCAAAATTCCGCTTGACATTCAGCCGGCGCTATACTATATTATACATCATGCCCGGTAGGCGAAAACGAGCATCCTTCCGGGAGTGCGTTTATTCTCCCGGAAAACACTTCGGAGGTCATCCCATGACGCGAAGATCGTATTTGCTGGCCCTGGCGGCGGCCGTGCTGTGGCTGCCGGACCCGGGCCTGGAGGCCCAGAGCTTCTCCTATTCGGTGGACACCACCTTCGCCACCGCCTACAACCCGAACGAATTCTGCTACAACACGGCCAGGCGCAAGGTGTACTGCGCCACCTCGGACACGGTGCTGGCCGTCATCGACGCCGGCCTCAACTACGCTTACATCATGGCCAGCTGGCCGGCCAACCCCACCTACAACTCGGCCAACGACCGGGTCTACGTGTCCGGCGGCAGTTACGTCTACGTCTACGACGGCCAAAGCAACGCCCTGGACACCTCCCTCATCTTCAGCGAGGGCTACCCGGACCTGGAGTACAGCCCGGGCAACAACCTGCTCTACGCCGCCGGGATGGGCCTCAGCGTCCTGGACGGGGCCACGGACAGCATCCTGGCCCACCACCAGGGCAACTACGAGAGGCGGCTGTTCCTCTACCGGCCGACCAACAAGATCCTGGCGGTGCACGGCTGGTCCGATTCCCTGCTGGTGGCCCAGGGGACCAGCTTCATAGACTCCCTGCGGGTGCCCGGGATGAACGACCAGAGCCGGCTGGCGGCCAACGAGGCCCGCGGCAAGATCTATATCAGCCTGCCCGGCGCCAACCAGGTGGCCATCCTGGACGCGGGCAGCCACGCCCTCCTGAACACAGTGGGGGTGGCCGCCGGGCCCCATGCCATGGCCTACAGCCCCGTCAGCGACGAGATCTACGTGGCCTGCCACTACAGCGACAGCCTGACGGTCATTCGCGGGTCCGACGATTCGGTGTCCACCGTCTATCTGGGGGCGGCCGGCGACTCGACCACCTCCATCATCTACAACGCGTTCGTTCAAAGGATCTACTACGCCGACGAGAACAGCGGCTTGGTAGGCATCGTCAATCCCTTCACTAAAACGGTGGAGGCGGCGCTGGGCCTGCCGGCCGGGGCCTCGGCGCACCCGGTGGCCCTGATCGAGGGCGACAGCGGCCGGGTGTTCGTGGCCAACAGCTGGGGCAGCTCGATAAGCGTGGTGGGTTGGAGCGAGGACACCAAGCCCTACATCCTCTGGACCGAGCCGGCGGCCGGTGAGGCCGGGGTGCCGTTCAACCGGTCGCTGACGGTGGCCTTTTCCGAGGCCATCGAGCCCTCCAGCCTGGCCTTCACTTGCTCGCCGAATCCCGGCGGCTGGTCGGTCCGGTGGGACGAGACCTTCCGCTACCTGACCCTGGAGCACAACCACTTCGTCCCGGGCATGCCGCACACCTTCACCGTGACCCAGGCCAGCGATCCCTGGGGCAACGGCCTGGTGGACACCACCGGCTCGGCGCCCAACCCCTGGAGCTTCTGGGTGAGGGCGGCCGACACCGTCCGCCACGACTGGGCCGGAGGCCGTTACCGGATCATCTCGGTGCCGCTGGCGCCCTACGACTCCTCGGCGGCCGTGAACTTCGGCGACGACCTGGGGGCCTACGGACAGTCGGGCTGGAGACTTTTCGGCTACGACCCGCTGTCCCAGGCCAACGTGGAGACGCCGCCCCTGCGGCCGGGACGCGGCTACTGGCTGTCGTCGGTCAGGTCGGCCACCCTGGACGCGGCCGGCTACCGGCTGCCGACGGAGAACCACGAGTCCAGAATACCGCTGGCCGCGGGATGGAACCTGATCGGCAGCCCGTACGACTCGCTGATCTCCATCGCCGACTGCAGCGTGATAGACACCGGGTCGCTTTACCTGCCGTTCTGGGACACCCTGGCCAACGCGGCGGTCCGCCAGCGGCTGTGGGTCTACA
>DHHE01000019.1:3826-4181 GCA_002403115.1 bacterium UBP2_UBA4780
GTCCACTGGAGCCTTAAACTTTCGGCCGGCTCCGGCGGGGAGACTGACAACGGGGTGGCGCTGGGGGTGTCGCCCCGGGCCCTGCCCGGCTACGACCGGCTGGACGGCGAGAAGCCGCCGGCCGTGTCCGACGCCGTGCGACTGCTGATTCCCCAGAGGGAATGGGGGCCGGGGACCTGGCACGAGTACGCCTCGGACTTCAGGCCCGGGGCCGACCACATCGAGTGGCCGGTCAGCCTGAGGCTGGCCGACCAGTCGGCCGAGGCGGTCCTGTCCTACCGGCTGGAGGGCGGGCTGCCGCCGGGCCAGAGGCTTTACCTGGTGGAGCGGGACAACCTGAAGGCCATCGAGATCG
>DHHE01000019.1:4349-6304 GCA_002403115.1 bacterium UBP2_UBA4780
CAGAGGGCGCCGGGATACTACACCGCCTCCTGGGACGGCCGCGGCCAGGGGACGGCCCAGGCGCCGCCCGGGGTCTATTTCGTCAGGCTGCAGGCCGAGGGGCTGCAGGCGGTCCGCAGGCTGGTGCGGGTAAGGTAGGAGGACGGACATGAAGAAGATACTCAGCGTCGCGATGATCGCCTGCCACCTGCTGTGGCTTGCCGGCGCGTCCCCGGCCCAGATGAGGCCGGCCCAGGCGTCCATCATATACCTCAAGGGCAAGGCCGAGGTGCAGCGATCCGGCGAGCGCGCCTGGCGGCCGGCCGAGCTGCAGATGGCGGTCCACCCCGGCGACAAGCTGTCGACCGAGGCCGGAGCCGAGCTGGAGATCAGGCTGGACGACGGCAGCGTCCTCAAGATGAAGGACAAGGGCCTGCTGGAGATAGACGCCATGGAAAAACAGGCCAAGCCCCTGACCACCATCACCTCGCTGAAGCTGGGCCTGGGCAGGCTGCTGGGCTGCGTCCGCAAGCTTTCGTCCCGGGAGTCCAGGTTCGACATATCCACCCCGACCGCGGTGGCCGGGGTGAGGGGCACCGTCTTCGCGGTGTTCGCCGAGGACGACTCCACCGGGCTGGACGTGCTCCAGGGCCAGGTGGCGGTGTCCGGCCAGGTGGGCCGCGAGGTGCTGGTGGGCGAGAAGCAGTCGACGGTGGTGGCCAAGCGCGACTCGGCCCGCAGCCCCGTGCCGCTGACCGCGGCCAAGATCGCCTTCATGACCGCCTGGGCCGGGGCCGCCCTCAAGCTGGGCTCCATGGGCGCGGCCGGGGCCAAGGCCTGGTACGCCTCGACCCCGGCCCTGGTGGGCGGCGGGGTGGCGGTGGCGGCGGCCGTGGCCGTTGTCATCATCGCGGCCGGCGGCGGCGGGGGGAGCGACGACGGGACCACGCCCGGCGGGACGGGCCCCACCATCTCCAACCCGCCCATCCTGCCGCCGCCGCCCCCGTGAGGGCGGAAGCGGGTTGAAAAAAGCTTGACAAGGCGGCTATCCGAGGGGTAAATTTACATACGGAGACCTCAAAAATACACTTTTTGAAGTTGGTCATGCTTCGACCAGGCTCAGAATGACCGGTAAATAAAGCATTTTGTCATGTTGAGCGAGGTCGAAACATAGACAAAATGCGACATTTAGAGGTTCCCATACGAAATCAGGGGAAAATGGACCGAACCGAAAACCATAAGCAGGGAGGAGAAGAAGGGGAGAAAAAAGAACGGGCACAACCTAAAAAACCTACACCAAAACTTCAAAACGAGGGAAAAATGAAGAGGATCCTTTCCGTCTGCATCGGATTGCTTTTAATAGCTGCCTTCGCTTACGCGGACGCCGCCGACCGGGCGCCGGCAGCCAACTCGCCACAGATTGACCTAAAGGAAAAAGCCGCTCCGTCATCGGGCATCCCGACGTTCGGCAAGGGCGCCGGCGGACCGGACGCCTACGGCTTCCGCTGGATCGACTCCGACGAGGCCGGCGGCCCGGCATTTAACTGGATTGACATCACATCCACCGGCACGGAACTCGTCCTGACGGACGACGGTGAGATCAACATCGCCTCGCCGTTCCCGATTACTTTCTACGGCGTGACATCGACAGACCTGCGTGTCGGCAACAACGGCGGCATCCTGTTCAACGCCACGGCCGGCGATGTGTCTTTATCCAACTATGCCTTGCCTTCACGTTATTACGGCCTCCAGTCGATCCTGCCTTTCATCGACGACCTTGATGTCGATTCCGGGGGAGTATACTGGGAGGTTCAGGGCACAGCGCCTAATCGCCAGTTGATAGTTGAATGGTACAACCGAGTGCACTACAGCATCAGCGGCGGCGCCACTTTCGAGGTGGTGTTCTACGAGGGCAGGGAGGAGGTGCTTTTCCAGTACCTGGACGTTGACTTCGGCAACGCCAGCTACAACAACGG
>DHHE01000180.1 GCA_002403115.1 bacterium UBP2_UBA4780
TGTTTCGATTTTGTGGATTATATACAAAAACGGGGGGTTTGTCAAGTGTTATTTTATTAAATTTTTTATATAGTAATATTTGCCAGACATGCTATATACATTCTGCAGGCCCCCCGGTCTGCCCCCGATGCCCGGCGGAGTGCTACAGCCCGCTCAGCATCTGCCAGTATCGCGGGATCGGCCACAGCCCCGCGTCCACCCTCTCCTCCAGATCGTCCACCACCTCCCGCGCCGCCTGAAGCGCAGGGCGGACCGACCGGGCGCAGAATTCTGCAGCCTGGTCCGGGTCCAGCTTTTTCAGTTCCTCGTTCTGGGAATCAAGCTCGGACAGCTTCCGGATGATTTCGTCCACCCGCAGGCTGACCTTCCTCAGGTACTCCCGCTGGCCTTGAAGCACGTCCGGGGGCGGGTCGGCCGGCTCTTCCCCCCGGAGGCCCCCGCCGAAGGCTTCGGCCCGCAGGCGGATGGATCCCGACAGGTCCGCCTGGTAGCGGAAGCCGGCCGGAAGGAACAGGGTCCGCAGCATGTTGCGGGCCGTCCTCAGCTCCAACTCCACCGTCTTGACGTAGACGTCCTGCTTCACCCGGTGCCTGGCCCCGAGCTCGCCCCGGGACATCACGCCGTGCCGCTCGAAAAGCTCGATGTTCTTGCTTCGCTTGAGGAATTCCAGGGCCTCGGGCGTGTTTCCGGCGATGGCCAGTCCCCTGGCCCCGGCCTCCCTGATCCATTCCCGGGAATAGTTGTCGCCCTCGTAGTGGACCGGCCTGGCCCGGGCGTAGGTCTCCCTCACCGCCTCCAGGGAGGCCCGTTCCGTTTCCATCCCATCGGCCGTTTTGGATTCGACCAGGTCCGCCAGCCTCCGGAGGCCTTCGGCCATCAGGACGTTGATGACGGCGTTGGGCATGGCGATGGAGGCCGAGGACCCGACCGCCCGGAACTCGAACTTGTTCCCGGTGAAGGCGATGGGCGAGGTGCGGTTGCGGTCGGTGGCATCCTTGGGAAAATGGGGAATGAACGGCACCCCGGTGCTGAAGCTGTCGCGGGTCCCCATGGAATCCAGCCTTCCCCTCTCCAGCCTGTTCAGAATCGAGGTGATCTCATCGCCCAGGAAAACCGACATCACGGCCGGAGGCGCCTCGTGGCTGCCCAGCCGCAGGTCGTTCCCGGGGTCGGCGATGATGGCCCGGAGCAGGTCCCCGTAGTCCCGTATCCCGTCCAGCAGGGCCGCCAGCAGGCAGAGGAACCGGATGTTTTCGACCCGGGTGGAGCCGGGATCGAACAGGTTGACCCCGGCCGAGTCCTGCAGGGACCAGTTGTTGTGCTTGCCGCTGCCGTTGATCAGGCTGAACGGTTTCTCGTGGAGCAGGGCCGCCAGGCCGTGCCTCCGGGCCACCCTTTTGAGCAGCTCCATCACCAGCTGGTTGTGATCGGCCGCCAGGTTGGCCAGCTCGTGGTGGCAGGCCAGCTCGAACTGGTTCGGGGCCACCTCGTTGTGCCTGGTCTTGGCCGGGATCCCCAATCGGTAGAGCTCGATCTCCAGCTCCTGCATGAACCCCAGCACCCGGTCCCTGATGGAGCCGAAGTAGTGGTCGCCGAACTGCTGACCCTTGGGGGATTTCTCCCCGAAGATGGTATAGCCCAGGATCCTCAAATCCGGGCGGGCCTGGAAGTGCTCCAGATCCACCAGGAAGTATTCCTGCTCGGCGCCGACCGTGGGATAGACCCAGTCGGCCCGGTGTCCCAGCAGCCGCAGCAGCCGCAGGGCCTGTTGGTTCAGGGCCCTGATCGACTTGATGAGCGGCGCCTTCTTGTCCAGCACCTGTCCGTCGTAGGAGACGAAGACCGACGGCAGGTAGAGCGTCTTGCCCTTCGGCCCGTCCAGGATGAAGGCCGGGGAGGATGGGTCCCAGGCCGCGTAGCCCCTGGCCTCGAAGGTGCTGCGCATGCCGCCGTGGGGAAAGCTGGAGGCGTCGGGCTCGCTCTTGAGAAGCATGGCGCCGGAGAACCGCTCGACGGCGCCGCCGGAGCCGTCGGGCTCGATGAACGAGTCGTGTTTCTCGGCGGTCAGCCCGGTCAGCGGCTGGAACCAGTGGGTGTAGGCGGTGGCCCCCTTGGACAGCGCCCATTCCCTGATGGCGTCGGCCACCGCTTCGGCCGCCTCGGCCGGAAGGCCCTGGTAATTTCCTATGGCCTGCTCCAGCTGGGCGTAGGCTTGCCGGGGCAGCTTCTCCCGCATCAGGGCGAAGCTGAAGGTGTTCTCTCCGTAGTACTCGGACACCCTCCGGTTTTGGCACTTCTCCATCAGGCGCTCATTCCCTTTCACGGCCCGTTCCTCACTTCGTCCATGTGCCCGAGTATTCGCATGAACCGTCCCCCCGGAACCGGCACTTGCCGTGCACCACCCTCACCATTTTGACCCCGGTCAGCTGCAGCCCTGTGGCAAGGAATCCCCGAAGCACCGAGCACAGTAACGGCCCTCCGCCCTCCAGCCCCTCGACCCTGGCCATGGCCGCGGTCGGCAGCACCCCGAAGACCTTCAAGTGTCCGGTGTCGTGATAGCGGCGCCAGATCTGGTCGGCCTCCATGATCATGATGCCGGGACCGCCCAGGCGCAGGGCCGTCCGGTGCAGCAACCGGGTGTCGTGCTCGGCCTGGAAGATCCCGAAATCCTCGGCGAAGCGCTCCGGCGCCAACCCGGCCGCCAGCGCCCCGGCCTCCAGCAGCCTGAAATAGAAGCCGTAGTCCACCCAGGCCTCAGGCCTCAGTCGGTCGAAGAGCAGCTGATCGTCCTTGGAAAGCTGCTCGTTGATCTTCTGGAAGCCACCGGCAACGGCCCCGTCATCGGCGAACTTTCTTATCAGCAGCGGGCTCTTGGCGGTGGTCTTCCCCATCACGTCTGCCGCCGGCCATGGCGCGCCTGCCTGCAGGCCGAAGCCTTTCGGCAGTCACAGGCCTGGTCCGACTCCCTGTCCGCCGCAGTCCCGCGGGGCTTTAACGCGATTTTCATATCACTAATCCAGCGCAGGAGCGGGACGAAGGAGGGGAACGGGCGGCCTGTTATTAAGAACATTTCACGCATAAGTGGCGCGCCTGGCCCGACTCGAACGGGCGGCCTGCGGATTCGAAGTCCGACGCTCTATCCAAACTGAGCTACAGGCGCTTCTCTCAGAAATTGAGAAGATTTTTAAACTCTGAAGTTATGCCAGGTTTGTTTTCCGATCATCCCGCCTTCTCAGCTTCCGAACTTCAGATATTGGAAAGCGCCTGGTCGATGTCGGCCATCACGTCCTCCGGGTTCTCGATGCCCACCGCTATCCGCACGAAGCCGGGGGTCATGCCCACGGCCGCCAGGTCCTGTTCGGAGTATGCCAGGTGGGTGGTCGAGGCCGGATGGGTCACCAGGGTGTCCACGCTGCCCAGGCTCACCGCCAGCTTGCACAACTTGAGGTTGTTCTGGAACTTCCGGCCCGCCTCCCGGCCGCCCTTGACGTCGATGGCCAGCACCCCGCCGAATCCGCCGCTCATCTGCTTTTTGGCCACGGCGTGCCCCGGGCACGATTCCAGTCCGGGGTAGCAGGTCTTGGACACCTTGGGGTGCTTCTCCAGGAACAGGGCGATCTTCATGGCGTTCTGCGAGTGCCGCTCCACCCTCAGTGGCAGGGTCTGCAGGCCGCGGGACATCAGCCAGGCGGTCAACGGGGCGATGGAGCCCCCCAGGTTCTTGAAGGCCATGGGCCGGATCTGATCGATCTCGGTCCTGGGGCCCACCACCACCCCCCCCATGGTGTCGCCGTGCCCGCAGATGTACTTGGTGGCCGAGTGCAGCACCACGTCCACCCCCATCTCGATGGGGCGCTGCAGGCAGGGGGTGGCGAAGGTGTTGTCGATAACGACCTTGAGGTTCTGCTTTTTGGCCGCCTTGACGGTCTCGGCGATGTCCACCACGTCCAGGGTGGGGTTGGCCGGGGTCTCGATGTACACCAGCCTGGTCCTGTCGTTGGCCTTGGTTTCTATGAGGTTGTGGATGTCGCTGGCCGGGAGGTAGATGATCTCGATGTTCATCTTGGGCATCAGGTCCTTGAACAGCCCGAAGGTGCCGCCGTAGATGGGGGCCGAGGAGATGATGTTGTCCCCGGGCCGGCAGTAGGTCAGGATGACGGCGGCGATGCCAGCCAGCCCCGAGGCGAACGAAATGCCGTCCTCGGTGCCCTCCAGCAGGGCCGTCCGCTTCTCGAAATCCCGGCTGGTGGGGTTGCCCAGCCGGGTGTAGACGTAGCCCGGCTCCTGGCCGGCCATCACCGCCGCGCCGTGCTCGGCCGAGTCGAAGACGAACTCGGACGACTGGTAGATGGGGATGGACACCGGCTTGATCTTGGTCAGGTCCGGCATGCCGGCCCCGTGGACGGCCAGGGTCTCGAAGTGAAGTTTTCCGTGCGCCATGCTTCTGTCCTTATATTTGATTGTTGACTATCTAATCTTCTCAGGATGCATTCGCCTGGGCACCAACATGGAGGCTCAACGCATCCATGTTGGTGAGAGGGTCTGGGGCGCAGAGCGACTACGGTCACGGCCAAGAGCCCTTCGGGTCTCCTCAGGATAAACTCCAGCGGAGGCCAAGCATATGACTATCGATTGCGGCTAATACTCTTATAATAAATGCCTTGTGCGTAACATTGAGCCCTGCGCCCCAGCGGCTCTTTCGCCCTTTCTGGCCGGTCAGAAAGGGCAAGGAAAGAAAAGCTACTTTTTATCAGCCAACCGATTCCGGTCTACCTGAAACGTTTAGATAATCAA
>DHHE01000182.1:0-2951 GCA_002403115.1 bacterium UBP2_UBA4780
AGTGAACCTCCAATTTATTGATTTTAGTTTTTATCGTGTAATGAAATATAATGCAATTACCGTGCCAGATTGGATATTTTTAACATTTTGCGCTTCATTGTGTTACGATATGGATTGAAGCCATGGCAAAGATGTTTCTGCCTTGTTTTGCATCGAGCAAATCTTAACGAACTTAGTTGTTGAATTGCAATAATATGGCTATCGAGCAATTATTGCATATCCGGCGTGAGATCATCAATTAATAAAGGGTACCTCTATTTATTGCCTTTTTTAACCGCAGAGCTCGCAGAGATAACTTCCAGTCAAATGTAACAACAGTAAAATCAATATTTTGCGATCTTTACACTTCCCCTCGCAAGGCTTATATAAGGCTCAACTTACGCCAACTTGTCCGCCGCAGGAGGAAGGCGCACCCTCCTATGGCGGGCAGGCAGGCGGGGCAAGCTCTGGGTGCTTTGCGGTTAGGACAAATGGTGAATATTGACTATCTAATCTTCTCAGGATGCATTCGCCTGGGCACCAACATGGAGGCTCAATGCATCTTTGGCGGTGGAAGGGTGCTTCGGCCTTGCTCAGCACAAGTCTGGGGCGCAGAGCGAGGAAGTCCACGGCCGAGAGCCCTTCGTTGCTACTCAGGGTAAACTCCAGCGGAGGCCAAACGTTTGACCATCGATTGCGGCTAACACGCTTATAATAAAAGTTTTATGCATAACGTTGAGCCCTGCGCCCCGGGCCTGCACTGAGCGGCTCGACTGAGCGTTCGACCGAGCTCACGCCGAGGTCTCGCCGAAGTCTTGCCGAAGTGCGGCTCCCTTCGCATGCCGTATGCATGTCATACTCAGGGCATGCTTGTGCCCTTTCTGGCCGGTCAGAAAGGGCAAAGAAGAACTACTTTTTTCAACCAAACGATTCCAATATTCCTGAAACGTTTAGATAATCAAATGGTTAATATTTAGAGGTTCCCTAAAATGAATGTCGGCCTATTGAAAGAGAACTCAGTCTCCAAGGGTACGAAATAGGCGCCCGCCCCTTCTATGCATATTATGTCACCGATTTCCACTTTGTTCAACGAAACGCCGGCCGCCAGCCTGTCCCAGGGCATGCAAGTCGGGCCGACCAGATCGTATCTTGCATATTGTCCGGGCCTGCTTGTCAGGTTTCTTATCCGCCTGGTCTCCCCGGCCAGGGGAGCGGCCGCCCCCACCCGGCCGCCGTCAACTATGGCATAGTTGACATTTCCTGACCGCCGCAGGGCCACCACTCTGACCAGCAGCACCTGGGCGTCGCCGGTGATCAGCCGGCCGGGCTCGCACCAAAGCTCCAGGCCCTCCAACCCCCGTTTCTTGACGGCCCGGCTGAAGTGATCAGCCGTTTCCCCGAGGACCTTGAACCCGTCATCCGGAGCCGGCATTTTGAACGGCCAGGGCCGGTCGAAAAACCTGAGCCAGGCCTGCTCCCAGAGGGCCAGCATCCGCATGTCCCTGCCCGGGAACCCTCCCCCTATGTCTAATGCTTTTATGCCTATATCCATATTCTGCTTAAGTTCCCGGATGAACCCCAGGGTCTCGTCCATGGCCCGGCGGTAGGCCTTGAAATCGCTGGTCCCCAGGTGGAAATGGATGACGCCCAGGTCGAGCCCCTTGTCGGCCGAGATCCTGCGGGCCATCCCCCGGGCCGAGCCGTCCCCGATCGGAAACCCGAACTGCCCCTGCCAGCCCACGGACGGCCTCACCCTCAGGCCGACCGGGACTCTCCGGCCGGTTTTCCCCGCCAGGGCCGACAGGATCTCCAGCTCCTGCGGCGCGTCGATGTTGACGCACCTGATGCCGCGCTCGACCGCGGTCCCCAGGGCCGTTGGGGACTTGTAGATGCCGTTGAAGACGATCCTGTCCGGCGGCACGCCAAGCGACAGGGCCAGGTCCAGCTCGCGCTCAGAGATGACCTCGGCCCCGGCCCCGCCCTGGTGCAAAATCTTCAGGACCTCCGGCACCGGGTTGGTCTTGTACGAGTAGAATATGTTGTCCTGCCAGCCGAACGGCCGGAGGGTCTCCCGGGCCAGGGCCAGGTTGCCCTCGAGCTTCCGCCGGGAGGCCACCTGCAGCGGCGTGCCGTGCTCGGCGGCGGCTTCAGCCAGCCTGGCGCAGTCGTATCCTTCTTTCTTCATGGCTAAGATGTCACTATTTGAGACCTCGGCAAAACCGGTATACGGAACAACAGATTCCAACCACCCCTTGCTCCCCTCCTTTGTAAGGAGGGGACTTAGGGGTGGTCAGTGTACCGTAACTTTATAAAAACAACTTTTACAGAGGTCTCTATTTAATTCCCTCTACCGCCACCCACCAGCCGGTCAGGCGGCCCAGGCCGCCGGCCCGTCCCAGGCTGCGGCAGACGCCGATCAACAGCCTGTTGGCCAGCCCCCCGGGCGGCGCGCCCAGGCCGGCCATGACCTCGGCCATCGTCGTCAGACCCACCGGCACCTGCATGATGGCCGCGGCCCGCCCCGGCCTGAACCCGGCCTCCGCCAGCAGGCACCGCGCCTGGCGCGCGGTGTAGAAGAAATCGGTCGGGTATTCGCGGCGTTTGAACCGCTCGGCCAGCCTCACCCCGAGCCTGTAGAGCGGGTTGTCGGCCGAGTTCAGCGCCAGCACCAGCCGCCCCCCGGGGCGGAGCACCCGGCGGCACTCGGCCAGGGCGGCTCCGATCTCCGGGAAATGGTCGAAGGTGGAGGGCGACAGGATCAGGTCGACGCATTCGTCCGCCAGCGGAATCCGCCTGCAGTCCCCGGATATCACCTTTGCCCGGATGCCGCCGCCTTCCAGCGACCTCTTCGCCCTCCGGCAGATAACCCGGGAGATATCCAGGCCGACGACCTCCTCGGACAGCGATCCCAGGGCTTCGCCCAGCCCGTTGACCCCGAAGGAGGATTCGTAGAGGTCGGTGACCAGCGCCCG
>DHHE01000182.1:2967-6907 GCA_002403115.1 bacterium UBP2_UBA4780
CGGCGGCAGGTAGTATCCGCCGGCCCGGGCGGCCGTGCCGTCCCAACGGCGGCTGTCGTCGCAGCTTCCCGGCATCTACCCGATCCTCAGCTCCCGCCACCGCTCGGCCTCGGCCAGCCAGCGCAGCCGGGGAACCATGAGGAATCCCTCCAGCATGATCCTCAGATTGAAGCTGGAGACGCCGCGCTGCCGGTCGACGAAGACGATGGGCACCTCCATCACGCTGAAGCCGGAAAGCAGGCTGCTGTAGAGCAGCTCCTGGACTATGGCCGGCCCCCGGGAGATGAGGGTGTCGACGTCGATGGCCTCCAGCACCTCCCGCCTGAAGGCCCGGTAGCCCGAGGTGCAGTCCTGTATCCCGATGCCCAGCACCAGACGGATGTACCGGTTGGCCAGGACGGTGATCGAGTGGCGCAGCCAGCCCCGGCCCATGTCCGCCCCGCCGGGCACGAAGCGCGAGCCCAGCACCACGTCGGCCCGCGAGAGCCCGCCGATCAGCTGCGGCAGGTGCTTGGGATCGTGCGAGAAGTCGGCGTCCATCTCCACCACCGCCTCCGCCCCCCAGCCCAGGGCGTAGCGCAGCCCGGCGATCCCGGCCAGGCCCCGCCCCCTCATCTTTTTGCGGTGGAGGACGTGCACCCTGGGGTTCTCCGCGACCAGCCGGTCGGCGATGCGCCCGGTGCCGTCGGGAGAGTTGTCGTCCACGATCAGCATCTCCACCTCCGGGGCGTGCCGGAATACCTCATGGGCCAGGCGCTCGATGTTCTCGGCCTCGTTGTAGGTGGGCACCATCACCATGACCTTCAAGGCCGGGTCCCTCCCCTCAGCAGGGCCGCGGCCTCGGCCAGGTTTATCCCCAGCTCGGTGAAAGACGACATGGACATCAACCTCCTCATCAGATACCCCGGCCGCAGGTAGAATCTCCTGGCGGCTTTCTTCACCCATGCCTCGACCGCCTCGGGGCCGGCGTTCCCGGTTGCCAGATTCGAGGAGCCCGACTGGTCGGCCGGCCCCGGCCTCAGCCACCCCCGGAGCCGCGCCTCGGCGGCCAGCGGCGTCAGGGGCTTGGCCACCGCCGCGTTGAACGAGGCGAAGTCCGGGTCCAGCTCCAGCGCCAGCCTGATCGTCTTCTCCGCCGAGGACTCGGTCTCGCCCGGCAGGCCCAGGATGAAGGTGGCCACGGTGCGGATGCCCAGCCGCCGGCACAGGGCGAAGGCCTCCCTTATCCGCCCGATGGTCAGGCCCTTGCCGTAACGGTCCAGCAGCCCCTGGTCGCCCGACTCCACCCCGATCATGGCCAGGTCGCAGCCGGCCCGCCTCATCAGCTTGACAGCCGGCTCGTCCAGCAGGTCGGCCCGGGCGAAGCAGGCCCAGGGCAGATCCAGCCCCTTCCCGATCATCGCCGAAAGCAGATTTTCCGTCCGCTGCCTGTCCGCTCCGAAGGTCTGGTCCCCGAACGAGAAGTATCTTATGCCGAGCTTTTTCAGGTACTCGAGTTCCCCGACGACCTCGGCCACCGGCCTCAGCTTGTAGGGCAGCCGCCCTGTCAGGCAGAAGCCGCACTTGAAGGGGCAGCCGAAGTCGGTGGCCACCCCGGCGTAGGGCAGTGCCCGGGCGAAGGGCATCCGGTATTTCCTGTAGGGAAACAGCCCGTGCCTGGGGAGCCCGATGGAGTACTCGCGGGCCGGCGCCGACCTTCGGGCGCGATACCTGCCGCCGTCCAGGAAGGCGATGTCGGCCGCCTTGTCATATGCCTTTTCCATATAGGGCAGCCAGCGGCGCGAGACGTAGTCCAGCAGGACGGCGTCTATCGACCTGTTTTCCCTGAGGAGTTTTTCGGTGTCGTCGAATCCCGCGTCCCCGCTGACGATCAGCCTGGCCCGCGGGAAACCTGCCTTGAGCCGGGCGAAGAAGCCCAGGTCGTTGGCCAGCGAGGCCTGCCCGACGAGGGACACGATCAGGTCCGGCCCGATCTCGGCGACCCGCTCCAGGGCCGCTTGGAACGACAGCCTCCCGGCCATGGCGTCCAGTGCCCGGATCTCGTGCCCGCCTTCCAGGTAGCCGCTGATGGCCAGCAGGTCCATGGGCGGCGTCAGGTAGGCCGCCTTGGAGACCTTGCTGCAGTAGCTGTCGCGCAGATAGAGCCGGTCGCCCGGCGGGTTGAGGAGAAGAACCTTGGCCATATCAATAAATTCTATAAGGAAGCCGGGAAAGCAGGGATAAATCAGGGTTCCCGCAGTTTAGTATTCATAGTTCGGCATACTCACTACAAGTGGCTTCATGGGTTCCTAACAATAAATGCTGCTTAAAAGACTTGCCATTCCGCTCAGCGTTTGTTTATTCTGGCGAAGGCCTCGGCCAGCATCTCCGGCGAGGGCGGGCAGCCCTCCACCCAGATCACTCCGGGCAGGTCTTTGAGGTGTTTAGTACACTCGCCCACCGCCACCACCTGTCCGGCGCCTTCGGGGACCTGCGCCCGGTGCCCGTAGACGAAATCAATCCGGCCGAAGACCATCCGCCACAGCACCGGCAGCAGTTTTCTGGGCCAGGCCGCCGGGTTCCGGGCCGAGGAGAACAGCGCCTCCCGGGCCGCCCCGCCGCACAGGCTGCAGGCCAGCGGAGTCCGCTGGTTGCGCAGGCCCATCACCCTCAGCATCTCCATCTCGGGCCGCTTGAACTTTCGGGCGCAGTCCTCCAGCCGGTCGCCGGCGATCTCCGGCTCCAAGTCCCCCAGTCCCATCTCATGGGCGATCCTTAGATGTTCGACCTCAAGGGGGTCTATGCCCATCAGCCGGCAGCCAACCGCGTCCACCGCCAGCGGGTCGGTCCCGGCCAGCACCGCCCCCAGCCTCACCGGCCTCCCCCCGGCCAGCGGCCCGTCCCCCTCAAGCGCCACAAAGCCGTCGAGTATGGTCAGGTCCGGCCGGGAGGCCTTCAGCAGTTCGGCCACCGGGCGGTGCAGGCCGGATTTATGGAAGCGCTTTTTGTCCCCGGGCGACAGCAGCCCCTTCTGGTTCTTCAGCCCCAGGGTGACCAGGGTGTTGAGGTGGGTCTTGACCTTGGGGAGATTTACATAGTAAGCGTCCCTGAGAACGGCGGGAAGCATGATCTTCCCTCCCGGCCAATCCACCGGACGGCGCTCCGCCCGGTTCAGGTCGATCAGCGGCACGCCGGTCTCCCGGGAAAGCGCCGTGAAGCCGCTTTTCTCGAAGGCCAGCCCGGCGTCCACCCCCAGCCCCGGCCCCTCGGCCATGACGATCGTCCCGGCCCCTTTTGACTTCAGCCACTCGATCAGTTGCCGCACCAAGCGTGTGTCGCTGACCACCCCGCTCCTCCAGCCGATGGGATACACAAGATTCGGCTTGATGACCACCGGGCGGTCACGGGGAATCTCCAGCGGCAGCTTCTCCAGCCAGGGATAGAAGTCCTCCGGCCTCTTAAGCCTCTTGAGGTGGACCGCGGCCTTTTTCATGGGCAGTTCTTCAGACAGTCGTCGCAGATGGTGCCGCTCCTTGCATGGCCCCCCGACCTCAAGGCCCGGCGCGCCCGGCGGTAATTGGCGTTGTTCCAGACATCCAGAATGCCCCTCTCCTTGACCGAGCCGAAGTCGTCCTTCCGGTGATAGCTGCCGCAGCACGGGGCCACCCCGCCGTCGGCCCTCAGCGACATCTGGCCCCAGAGGTAGGCGCATCTCGTCGGCTTGGCCGGCCTTTTGCCGGCATCCGGCGCGTAGAGGTGAAAACGGCGGTCCCCCGGCAGGTAACCGGCCAGTTCCTTCAGCTTTTGGGCGGCGCTGGTTCCGGTCAATCTCTCCATATTGGCGAACGACGATATGAAGCGGATCTCGTCCGCCCCGGCGCTTTCCGCCAATGCGGCGGCCTTCTCCATCTCGTGCTCGTTGTGTCCGAAGACGATGAACTGCCACACCAGCCGGGGGCGC
>DHHE01000181.1 GCA_002403115.1 bacterium UBP2_UBA4780
CCCAGGTGATGGCGCGCTTTGGCCAAGTAGCAAAGCACCTTGATCAGACTGCCTGGCTCCAGGCTGGCCGCCCCGGCCTCCAGTTCCTCGAGGAGCGGCCCGGTATCCCCAGCCCCGCCGCTGCCGGCCTGCAGGCAGATTCCGGCAACAACCTCGGCCCGGAGCTTCAGGTCGCGGATCTCTCCCAGGAGCCCGACGGCCTCGCTTATGTCGCCCGCCTTGGCAGCGTCCGTAACCAAGTCGGCGAAGATGATCTGCCTCAGGTCCGCATCCCCCATCCTGTCCAGGATATCCCGGCCCTGCTCACGGTATCCCAGGTTGTACAGGGAGCAGGCCACGCCAGCCTCGGAAAGCAGGCTGTCGTGCCGCCTTTTCGAGCGGAACAGGGCCAGCGCCTCCAGGTACAGCCGGCAGGCCTCGGCCTTCCTGCCCTCGGAAGCCTCGATCGCAGCCCTCTCCGACAGGTACCTGCCCCTGGCATGCGGATCGCCGCTCCCCTGCAGCTCGGCCATGGTGAGGTCTATGGCTTTGGACATCATGCGCAAATAGTTCATGTGTTTTCTCCCTCCGCTCGCAGGCCCGTCGTTCCTGGCCGCCCCCCGTGGGCGCGCTCAGTCGAGCACCACGCAGACCTTGCCCTTGAGCTTGCCGTCGATCAGGTCCTGGGCGGCCTTGTTGAACTCCTTGGCGGTCTTGCAGTGGATCTCCCGGTACCTCTTGCTTTTGGCCTTTGTTTTTGAGGCCGCCTTCCTCTTGGGGGCGCTCTTGGAGGTGATCCTGCGTTTCATGGCTTTCTCCTTTTTGTTTATGGATTTATTGTTGTCCGCCCGGACTTTCATCGTACTCCATGGATTCACGGGCCAGGTAACGGCCCCTGGTCCGGTCGTAGATATAACGCTTCAGGATGCCCTGCCGTTGTCCCAGATGCCAGCGGGTGATCAGATTCGGCCTGCCGCCGGACCCGGGCTCCAGCATCACGGCGTTGCCGCAGAGCCTGCCGGTGCAGCGCCAGCCGGCGCCGTGGCCGAAACTTTTATTCACGAACACGTAGATCTCACCGTTGTCCGAGGCCCCCCGCCGGCTTGCCGGGGCGAAGACGACGGCAAAAAGACCGGAACCCGCCTCCGCCATCACATGGACGTACCCGCCAGCATCATCGCCCGAATCCGGCAGGCCATCCCCGCCCAACTCGCTGATGAGCGCCCGGCGCAGTCCGTCACGGACTGGAAGCGCCGCCGGTGAGGGATGGATGCCTGGCAGGGCGCCCACATAGGCGGGGGTCAGCGCCGGCCGGTGGCACAGCAGGCAGGCGAAGGAGGCGCAGGCAATGGCCGCGACGGCCAGGTGGCGTTTCATTGCTTTGTCTTCCTCTTTCCCAAGCTTCATAGGCGGAAAATGCGGCCCCTCAGGCTCATTTGTTCAATTTGACCTGTTATCCGATTTGTCCACCATCAGTCCGTCCACCACCAGCCGGGCCCCGCGGCTGCCCTCCCCGAAATGCAGGAACATCAGGGGGTTTAGCACCCGCTCCACCGCCGACTTCAGGGCCCGGGCGCCAAGGTTCTGGCCCTCGGCCCGAGCCGCCAGCCGGTCCAAAGCGTCGGCGGTGAAGGCCAGCTCGATGCCGTTGGCCGCGAACAGCCTTTGGTACTGGGCGACGATGGAGTCCTTGGGCTCGGTCAGTATCCTCCTCAGGGCCCCCCGGTCCAGGCCGTCCAGCACCACCCTCACCTGGAACCTGCCCATCAGCTCCGGCAGCATGCCGTACTGGATGAAGTCCTCCAGGCCCGGCCCGGCCGTGGCCTGCGGCTCCTCCGTCCCGGGGTCCTCCCGGCCGAAGCCGATGGGCCTGCCCGCGCCCTGGCGGCGGCCGCGGCCCAGCAGGCCGGAGAAGGCCCCCCCGGCGATGAAAAGCACCTGGGAGGTGTCGAATGGCTGGCCGGCGCAATCGCCGCCCTCGATCACCTTGAGGAGCTCGGCCTGGACCGACTCCCCGGAGACGTCCCGGTTGGAGCGGTGCTTGCCGCTGTCGTAGGCGGCGGCGATCTTGTCGATCTCGTCGATGTAGACGATGCCGCGGGCGGCCCGCCCCGGGTCCTCCCCGGCCGCCCGGTAGAGGTCGCGCAGGATGTCCTGGACGTCGCCGCCGATGTAGCCGGTCTCGCTGTACTGGTTGGCGTCGGCGATGACCAGGGGCACGTCCAGGATGCGGGAGATGGTCTCGGCCAGGTGGGTCTTGCCGCAGCCGGTGGGCCCGGCCAGCATGATGTTGGCCTTGGCCACGCCGGCCCGGCCGCTGGTCCTCTGGTAGTGGTTGTAGACGGCCACCGACAGGTAGCGCTTGGCCTCCTCCTGGCCCACCACCTGCTCGGAGATGGCCGAGTGTATGTCCCTCGGGGAACGGATCTCGATGGCCCCGGGTTTGGCCTTGGCGGCACCCTGGTCCTGCCGGGCCTTGGGACAGGCCGCCTTGGTATGGGGCTCGGTCAGGTCCCTGCCCCACAGGCTTTCGGCCGCCTGGCGCGACAGCTTGATGGTGCTGTCCCGGTGCAGCGGAGACTGGTCGGCCTCAACCTTGAGGATGCCGGCTTCGAAGAGCCGGGTGCCGCCGTTCATCAGGGCCCGAAGCCGCATCATCCTGACCCGGTCGCCCTGGCAGACGATATCGTAGACGTCGCCCAGGTCTGCCCGGCATTCGGGCTTGGAGGCAATGTAGCAGAAGGCGGCGGCCACCAGCCGCTCGTCGGCGCCCAGATCGAACTCCATGAACCTGCCCAGCAGGAAGGCGGAGCTTTTCGCGGGCCTGGCCTTCTGGATTCCCAGCTCGATCCGCCTCTCCAGCGCGGCCATGACGGCCGCCTCCTCGGGCTTGGACTTGCCTTGCCGGCCGGACTTGCGCAGCTCGACGAGCCGGTAGTAATCCCCCAGCAGTTGGAAGTCGTTGCGGTATCCGGTGGTTGGCAGGGGTCTGGGCCTGGGGCAGTCCTTGGGCTTGTCGCTTGCGGCGGAGCGGGACGGGGTGGGAACGGCGGCGGGGCCTGCCAGTTTTTCTTTCTTCATGGCTGGTCCTGTCTAATTTTAGTAATTATACAATGGGAGGGTGACAACCAACATCCGTATTAGTCCGGCATAGAGTGTCGAGCGGGGCCTTTCCTAGGCCCCGCTCGCGATCAAATGTCTTGCTACAAATCCCTATTGTCAGCTTATTCCTTTACTCCCTGTTGGCTAGGACCAGACAACCCTATATCATTTCCGGGGTCACCACCAGCTCCCCGGGCCCGCCTTCCCGGCCGATATTCTCGAAGACGAGCGGCTGCAACATCTCGTCCAGCACCGACTTCAGGGCCCGGGCCCCGGTTCCCATGGCGGCCGCCCTGTCCGCCACCATGGCCAGCGTCTCCCCGGTCAGCACCAGGTCGATGCCGTGCCCTTTGAACATCTCCCGGTACTGCGAGGCCAGCGAGTTCTCGGGCTCGGTCAGTATCCTCTGCAGGCACTCCCGGGTGAGCGGGTCGATGGCCACGATGGTCTGGAAACGGCCCAGCAGCTCGGGAAGCATGCCGTATTTGACCAGGGCGTCGATGCCCGGCCCGCTCTTTTTCCAGGACCCGGCCCGGCCTTCGTCGCGTCCGAACCCGATGCTGGGGCCGCTCTTTCCCCCGCTGCCTTGGGCCATCATGGAGAAGGCCCCGCCGGCCACGAACATCACCTTGTCCACCGGGAACGGCGCCTCGTCCTGGGCTCCGCCCTCCAGTATCTTCAGCAGGTCCTGCTGCACCCCCTCGCCCGAGATGTCCCGGTTGACCGAGCCCGAGCCCGTCCCGCCCACGGCCGCGATCTTGTCGATCTCGTCTATGAAGATGATGCCCCGGGCCGCCTTCTTGGCGTCGCCGCCGGCCGCCTTGTGCAGGGTGCTGAACAGGTTGTTGATGCTTTTGCCCATGTACCCGGTCTCGGTGTAGAGGGTGGCGTCGACCACGGCCACCGGGATGTCCAGCAGCCTGGCCGCCGTCTCCATCAGGTAGGTCTTGCCGCAGCCGGTGGGCCCGACCATGAGCACGTTTGACCTGGGTATGCCCGGCCTGCCCTCCAGCCTCTGCAGGTGGTTGTAGAGGGCCACCGACATGGCCCGGCAGGCCCGGTCCTGCCCCAGCAGGTGGCGGGTAAGCCCCTGGTAGATCTCGCGCGGCGACTTGGGGCTGGACAGCTTCTCCACCGGGGAGGCGGTTTTTTCAGCCTCCTTCTTCTCCTCCTTCTCCCGCTCCTCGTCCGAAAACCCGAAGATGTTAGCCCTTACCTTGGCCCCCAGGCTGAGGAGAAGCACCGGGGTGGGCAGAAAGGGGTTCTCGGAAGTCTCCCTCTCCAACAGACCTGCCTTGTAGGCCTTGTGCTCGCTGAAGAGGCACTGGCGGAAGGGTATCATCTTAAGGTGGTCCACGTCGCATACGAAGTCCATGATCTCGCCGAGCTTGAGGGCCAGCTGCCCCCTGGCCGTCTGGTAGCAGAGGAAGGCCACCGTCTGGCGCATCAGAGGGTCCAGGCCCAGGGCCTTGAACTGCCGGATGAGGTAGGAGGCCTGGCCCCGGGGCCGCGAGCGAACCAGCTTCTCCTCGATGCGCCGGGCGTGGATGTTGACCATCTCCCACTCGGCCCGGTTCCTGACGTTGTTCAGGGCCTTCCTCACCAGCGGCCTCTTGGCGTCGAACATCTGGAAATAGTCGCGGAGCATGGCCATGTCGTCGGGATAGCCTACCGGCGGCTTGCCGTCCTCGACGGTTTCGGTCCTGGTGTACTGGAAATCGAACTGCTCCTGCTTCATGCGTTTCCTTCATATTATGGTTTGATTTGATTATCTAAACGTTTCAGGTAGACCGGAATCGGTTGGCTGATAAAAGTAACTTTTCTTTCCTTGCCCTTTCTGACCGGCCAGAAAGGGCGAAAGATCCGCCGGGGCGCAGGGCTCAATGTTACGCATAAGGCATTTATTATAGGCGTGTTATCCGCAATCGATAGTCATATGCTTGGCCTCCGCTTTCGCTCTCGGCCGTGACCGTAGTCGCTCTGCGCCCCAGACCCTCTCACCAACATGGATGCGTTGAGCCTCCATGTTGGTGCCCAGGCGAATGTAACCTGAGAAGATTAGATAGTCAAAAAACATGAATACTTTACCGCTTTCTCTTCAAAAGAGAAAGCTCCAAAGGCCTGCCCTGAGGTTAGCTATTATTGCGACAAACGAAGGGAGAACTGT
>DHHE01000177.1:0-6666 GCA_002403115.1 bacterium UBP2_UBA4780
CTTTACATAACAGAAAGTATCATGAAAAAAAATATATTGTAATACTATTTATACTTGCCCACTATAAACCCTGAAGAACCACAAAAACGAATGAAAATGGGAATTGCGTTATGAAGCGAGGAGTATATTTTACCGCGCTTATCTCGATAATGGTGATCCAGGCCACGGCCTACGAGCGCATCTACACCCTGGGCGAAAAGATCGACGGGGCGGCCCTGATCGTCTGGGCCGAGGTGACCGAGGTCCGCGAGCTGACGGCCCCCAAGGCGAAAAAAGGGGAGCCGGAGCTGGTGGGCGATTACCTCTACCGGTTAAGGGTGAAGCGGGTGGCCAAGGGGCCCGCCAAGCTGAGGACGGTCACCGTCATCCAGTCGCCGGAGTACCGGGCCGATCCGCGCTACTTCGCCAAGGGCGGACAGGTGCTGGCCTTTCTCAAACCGTCGCAGCCCGGGGCCGCCTTCCTGAAAAAGCACCGGCTGGCGGCGCAGAGGTACTACGAGACCTTCGCCTTCAGGAAGGGGGTGACGGCGGTGGACGACTCATCGGCCCCGGGCCTGGTCAGGGCCGTCGGCCTTTACCTTGAGGCCAAGAGGAGCAGGCCGGCCCTGAGGCCGGCCAAGTGGGCGGCGCTCCTGGCCACCGGCATCCCCGACATGCAGGAGACGGCCCTGATGGAGCTGATGGACCAGAAGTACTACCCGGCCCTGGACCTCTACCTGCGGGCCCTGGCCGACGAGAACCTGACCGGCCCGGCCACCAAGATACTGACAGGGCTGGAGCCCGACAGCCTGGCGCCGAAACTGCCGCTGCTGCTGGTGCTGGAGCGGTCGCCCTCGCGGCGGGTGCGGGTCAACATGCTCCAGGTGGTCTCGCCGGTGGACGACGAGCGGGTCTACAAGCTGCTGCTGAAGTCGATCAAGGACGAGAATTTCGAGATGCGGGCGGTGGCCGCCAGGGGGCTGGAGCGCTGGAAGGACCCCAAGGCCGTCAAGCCGCTGAAGAAGGCGCTAAAGGACGAGGACGACTTCGTGCGGGACGCGGCCGCCGAGGCCCTGCGCAAGATGGGGTTCGGGATCGAGAGGAAGAAGGACGGGTATTACCGGATAACCACGGAGCCAAAAGCAAGTAAAACGTGAAATGTGAAAGGTGAAAAGAAGGCGACAGGAGGACAACAGGCTTTCATGTATTCCTGGTTTCCTAATAAAGAATGAAAAACAAGCTTATCCGCAACATAGCCATCATCGCCCACGTGGACCACGGCAAGACCACCCTGGTGGACGCCCTGCTGCGCCAGGCCGGCACCTTCCGCGACAACGAGGCGGTGCCCGACCTGGTGATGGACTCCAATCCCCTGGAGCGCGAGCGGGGCATAACCATCTTCTCCAAGAACGCCTCGATCCACTACGGCGATTACAAGATCAACATCGTGGACACCCCGGGCCATGCCGACTTCGGCTCCGAGGTGGAGCGGGTGCTGTCGATGGTCGACGGCGTGCTGCTGCTGGTGGACGCGGTCGACGGGCCGATGCCCCAGACCCGGTTCGTGCTCAAGAAATCTCTGTCGCTTCATCTCAAACCGATCGTGGTCATCAACAAGACCGACCGGACCGAGGCCCGGCCCCACTGGGCCCTGGACCAGATATTCGACCTGTTCGTCAGCCTGGACGCCACCGACGAGCAGCTCGATTTTCCCGTAATCTACGCCTCGGCCAAGAACGGCACGGCCACGCTCGACCTGAACCGGCCGTCGGACAGCGTCAAGCCGCTGTTCGACGTCATCGTCGACAAGGTGCCGCCGCCGCCGGGCGACGAGGCCGAGCCCTTCCAGATGCAGGTCAGCAACATCGACTACAGTGACTACGTCGGCCGGATGGCGATCGGCCGCATCCTGCACGGGGCCATCAGGGTCGCCCAGCAGGCGGCGCTGGTCCGCAAGGACGGCAGCGTGGTCAAGGCCAAGGTGACCAATCTCTACGGCTTCGAGGGGCTGAAGCGCGTCGAGCTGGAGATGGCGACCTCGGGGGACATCATCGCGCTGGCCGGATTCGAGGACGTCGACATCGGCGAGACCGTCGCCGACCCGGAGAACCCGTCGGCGCTGCCCTACGTAGACGTAGACCAGCCGACCATCTCCATGCTGTTCTCGGTGAACAACAGCCCGTTCGCCGGGCAGGAGGGGACCTACGTCACCTCGCGACAGCTGCGCGACCGGCTGTACAAGGAGATGAAGGGGAACGTCGGCCTGCAGGTCGAGGAAACCGACGGCCCGGACGCTTTCAAGGTGTCGGGCCGGGGCGAGCTCCACCTCTCGATCCTGATCGAGACAATGCGGCGCGAGGGGTTCGAGCTCCAGCTGTCGCGGCCCGAGGTGATCATGCGCGAGATCGACGGCGTCAACAGCGAGCCGGTGGAGTACCTGATCATCGACGTCGACGACGCCTACACCGGGCCGGTGATGGAGAAGCTGGGGGCGCGCAAGGCCCATATGCAGAACATGCACGCCGACGGCAAGGGCCGCACCCGGCTGGAGTTCACCGTGCCGGCCCGCGGCCTGATCGGGTTCCGCGGCCAGTTCCTGACCGACACCCGGGGCACCGGCATCATGCACCACAACTTCCACGGCTACGAGCCCTACAAGGGCGAGATCAACACCGTGGGCAACGGCGTGCTGGTGGCCATGGAGACCGGCAACATCGCGGCCTACGCCCTGGACAGCATCCAGGAGAGGGGCATGCTGTTCGTGGGCCCGGGGGACAGGGCGTACGAGGGGATGATCGTGGGCGAGCGGCCCAAGGAGACCGACCTGGTGGTCAACGTCTGCAAGACCAAACGGCTGACGAACATAAGAAGCTCCACCTCGGAGGAGGCCATCCGCCTGTCGCCGCCCAAGGTGATGACCCTGGAGGAGGCGCTGGAGTTCATCGCCGACGACGAGCTGGTGGAGGTGACGCCCAAGGCCATCCGTCTTCGCAAGCGGATGCTGGCCGACATCGACCGGAGGAGGGCAAGGAGGAAGGGGCCGGGGGAGGAATAGACGAGATCATAACCACGAAGGCACCAAGGGCCTTCATTCTGTGAACAATTCGTAACTTGAAACGGCGATCACCGTGAATCGACACTTTGTGTCCTTGGTGTCTTTGTGGTGAAGAAAGAGACTGACAATTGAAAAGAATTCTGCTGCGCAAGAACCAGGAGCGCCGCATCAAGGCCGGCCACCCCTGGGTGTTCTCCAACGAGCTCTGGAAGAAGCCTTCCGACATCCTGCCGGGCGAGGTGGTCGAGGTGGCCGACGGCCGGGGGCACTACCTGGGCACCGGCTTCTACAACGGGCACTCGCTGATCTCGGTCCGCCTTTTCAGCCGGGATAAGCGCGACCTGGACGCCGGGTTCATCTCTGAATCCATCGCCAAGGCCGACGCCCTGCGCCAGAGGCTATACCCGGGATCGAAGCACTACCGGATGGTCTACGGCGAGTCCGACGGCCTGCCTGGCCTGGTGGTGGACCGCTACGGCGGGCAACTGGTGGTGGAGATCCAGTCGCTGGGGCTGGACATCCGCAAGAAACTGGTCATCGGCGCGCTCAAGGAAACGGCCGGGCCGGACTGCATCTATGAGCGGAGCGACAGCTACTCGCGGAAGCTTGAGGGGCTGGGTCCGGCTTTGGGGGTGCTCCATGGCGAATTCAGCCCGGAGGTCGAAGTAGAGGAGAACGGGCTGAGGTTCCGGGCCAACCTGGAGCACGGCCAGAAGACCGGCTGGTATTACGACCAGCGGGAGAACCGGGCGGCCATACGCCAGTATGCCGGTAACGCCAGGGTGCTGGACTGCTTCTGCCACACCGGGGGCTTCGCCCTGAACGCCGCCGCCGGGGGGGCGGCCTCGGTGCTGGGGCTGGACATCTCGGAGAAGGCCATAGAGCAGTGCCGGGCCAACGCCGCCCTCAACGGCCTGGAGAAAACCTGCGTCTTCGAGAAGGCGGACGTCATGCAGGTCCTCAAGCGCAAGGCCGAGGCCGGGGAGAAGTTCGACATGGTGATCCTGGACCCGCCGGCATTCGCCAGGAACAAGAAGTCGGTGGAGCCTGCCCTCAAGGGCTACAAGGAGATCAACCTGCGGGCCATGCAGATGCTGCCGCCGGGCGGGATGCTGGTCTCCTGCTCCTGCTCGCACCACATCGAGGACGAACCCTTCCGGGTGATGCTGGTGGACGCGGCCCGGGACGCCAGGCGGACCCTGGTCATGTTCGAGTTCCGCCACCAGGCCAAGGACCATCCGGTGCTGATGGCCATGAAGGAGACCCAGTACCTCAAGTGCGCGGTGATGCGGGTGGAGTGAGCCGCGGCTTCACGGAAAGGCAAGCATAAAGGCGCGGACCCATTCTAAATCAGATCAAAAACCGGTGGAATAAGCCGGGCGGGTACCGTGAAGTCCTGGTGATGGCCGTGCCCCTGGTCATGAGCACCGCCTCGTGGTCGGTCCAGCATTTCGTGGACCGGATGTTCCTGGCCTGGCATTCCCCGGAGGCCATAGCCGCGGCCATGCCGGCCGGCATGCTTAACTTCGCCCTGATGTGCGTCTTCCTGGGGACGGCCGGCTACGTCAGCACCTTCGTGGCCCAGTACCACGGGTCCGGGCAGCGCCGGGAGATAGGGCCCATCCTGTGGCAGGGGATTTACATCGCGGCCATCGGCGCCGTGTTCAACCTGGGCCTGATTCCCTGGGCTGGCGACATCTTCGGGCTGGTGGGGCACGATCCCCAGGTCCAGAGGAACGAGGCCGTGTATTTCGCCATCCTGTGCGCCGGGGCCCTGCCGGCCCTGGTCGCCTCGGCCCTGGCCGGCTTCTTCTCGGGCCTGGGGAGGACCGTGCCGGTGATGTGGGTTAACATCGCGGCCACGTCGGTCAACATCGCGCTGGATTACCTGATGATCTTCGGGCACGGAGGGTTCCCGGCGATGGGCATGGCCGGGGCCGCCTGGGCCACGGTCGTTTCGGCGGTTTTCTCGGTCATCTGCTACGCGGTTCTGATCTTCCGGCCGAAGTACGACAGGCTGTACCACACGCTGGGCGGCTGGAGATTCAGCCGGGCAAAGTTCCTCCAGCTGCTCAAGTTCGGCTTTCCCAACGGCATCCAGTTTTTCGTGGACATGGCCGGCTTCACCTTCTTCATCCTGCTGGTGGGCCGGCTGGGCAGCGACAACCTGGCGGCGACCAACATCGCCTTCAACGTCAACACACTGGCCTTCATGCCGATGATAGGGTTCGGCATAGCCACCTCGGTGCTGGTCGGGCAGTATCTGGGCGCGGACGATCCGGCAACGGCCGGCAGCAGCGTCTACTCGGCGTTTCACCTGACCTTCGCCTACATGGCGGCGGTGGCCCTGCTGTACTTCTTCTGGCCGGAGCTGTTCCTGATGCCCTTCGCCGCCGGGTCCGATCCCGCCCGCTTCGAGCCCATCGCCCGGACGACCGTGGTGCTTCTGCGATTCGTGGCCGTCTATTCGCTGTTCGACGCCCTTAATATAGTATTCTCCTCGGCCATCAAGGGCGCCGGAGACACCAAGTACGTGATGTACATGGTGCTGACGCTTTCCCTGGCGCTGCTGGCCATACCCAGCTACCTGGCCCTGGTCGTCATGAAGGCGGGAATCTACGTTTCCTGGACAATTGCCTCGGTCTACGTGATCGTCCTGGGGGGCGCTTTCTACCTTCGCTTCCGGGGCGGCAAGTGGAAAAAAATGCGGGTGATCGAGCCGGTGGCCCCGGTTCTGACGCTGCGCCCGGAGACCCCGACCGTGGAATAGACGGCTGTAGTAACCGGCCGTCGGCTTTGATTGACGACTTACGGACATTATCGGCAACATTTCCGCGTAAAATGCAAGGAACAAGGCGAACGACCATGAACATCATCGTCTGCATCAAGCAGGTGCCGGACACCACCGACGTCCGCATCGACCCGGCCACCAACACCCTGGTGCGCGAGGGGGTGCCCTCCATCATCAACCCCTTCGACATGTACGCCCTGGAGGAGGGCCTGAGGCTGCGGGAGAAGCTGGGCGGCAAGGTGACGGTGCTCTCCATGGGGCCGCCCCAGGTCATCGAGGCCATCAGGGAGGCCGTCTCCCTGGGGGCCGACGAGGCGGTGCTCCTCTCGGACCGCGCCTTCGCCGGGGCCGACACCTGGGCCACCTCCTACACCCTGTCCATGGGGGTGCGCAAGATCGGGGACTACGGGCTGATCCTCTGCGGCAAGCAGGCCATCGACGGGGACACCGCCCAGGTGGGGCCGGGCATAGCCGAGTTCCTGGACATCCCCCAGGTGACCTACGTCAAGAAGATCGAATTGATCGACGACAAGAAGGCGGTGGTCTGGCGGATGACCGAGGACGGCTATGACGTGGTGGAGACGCCGCTGCCGGCCATGTTCACCGTGGTCAAGGAGATCAACGAGCCGCGGCTGCCGTCGCTCAAGGGCAAGATGCGGGCCAGGAACTACCAGCCGACGGTGTGGAAGTCGGCCGACCTGGGCTGCGACGAGAAGAACATCGGGCTCAACGGCTCGCCCACCAACGTGGTGAAAATATTCACCCCGCCGGTGCGCTGCGGCGGCATTATCCTCAAGGGCGACGCGGCCGAGGCGGTGGCCAGGGTGGTCGAGGGGCTGAA
>DHHE01000177.1:6799-9525 GCA_002403115.1 bacterium UBP2_UBA4780
GACGACGACAAGTGCACCCTGTGCGGGGCCTGCGTGGCCTCCTGCAGCTTCGAGGCCATCCTGCTGCGCAAGGACAAGGTGGAGAAGGCCGACCTCACGGACTACAAGGGGGTCTGGGTGTTCGCCGAGCAGAAGTCCGGCCAGGTGCAGAGCGTCTCCTACGAGCTGCTGGGCGAGGGGCGCAAGCTGGCCGACGCTTTGGGGACGGAGCTGGCCGCGGTCATCCTGGGCAAGGACATCGACCAGGCCTGCCGGGAGCTGGTGAGCCGCGGGGCCGACCGGGTCTACTCTGTCTCCGACCCATCGCTGGAGAACTTCCACGACGAGCCCTACGCCGCGGTCATGGCCGACCTCATCAAAGAATACAAGCCCGAGGTCGTGCTGGGGGGCGCCACCACCATCGGACGGGCCCTGATCCCCCGGGTGGCCATCAAGGCCCGCACCGGCCTGACGGCCGACTGCACCGGGCTGGCCATCGACGAGGAGCGCCGCATTCTGCTGCAGACCCGGCCCGCCTTCGGGGGCAACATCATGGCCACCATCATCTGCCCCAACCACCGGCCCCAGATGGCCACGGTGCGGCACAAGGTGATGAAGGAGGCCGAGCCCGACCCCAAGCGGACAGGAGAGGTCATCAAAAGGGCCTATCCCCGGAAGATGCTGGCATCGCGCACCGCGGTCCAGAAGGTGGTGGAGGAGGTCTCCAGCACCGTCAAGCTGACCGAGGCCGACATCATCGTCTCCGGGGGCCGGGGGCTGAAGGCGCCGGAGAACTTCAAGCTGGTGGAGGACCTGGCCAAGGCCCTGAGCGGCGCGGTGGGGGCCTCGCGGGCGGCGGTGGACGCCGGCTGGATACCCTACTCCCACCAGGTGGGCCAGACCGGCAAGACGGTGGCCCCCAAGCTCTATATCGCCTGCGGCATCTCGGGCGCCATCCAGCACCTGGTGGGCATGCAGTCCTCGGACTGCATCATCGCCGTCAACAAGGACCCGGAGGCCCCCATCTTCAAGGTGGCCAGCTACGGCATCGTCGGCGACCTGTTCGAGGTGGTCCCGGCCCTGACCAAGAGGCTCCAGGAAAAACGCAAGGAGTAAGCCCCCATGAAGGCACATCATTTCAGCCTCTGCTACCTGGGCGGGGACGTCGACCTGGTCAAGCTGAAGGCGCACCTTTCTGAGGCCTACCCCGGCACGACGCTGGAGATGGTGCGGGGGAACCGGGTGGCCAACATCCCGCTGGTCTCGGGAGTCATGTCGCCGGAGGGCAGGGAGGTCGGTTACCGGGTAGTCTGCCATCAGTTCGACAGCGGCTTCGGAACCGTCTCCTTCATGGTGGAACTCGACCTGCAGGAGCAGGGGGCGGCCCTGGTCCAGGGGCAGCAGGCCTTCAGGGGCCCGGGGCTGGCGGCGGTCGTGCCGGAATACATCAACCGGGTCTTCGGCACCAGGGACGCCGGGGAACTCATCGCCGAGATCAGGAAACCGGAAGAACGCCGCCGCATCAAGGAAGGGCCGGGAGTCGATCTGCTGTCGGTAGGGCGGGACAACTTCAGCATAGGCATCCACGAGTTCGATTGCATTTGGCTGGCCGGAGGCGGCGGTGAGGAGGCGAAAAAGGCCGGCTGGCGGGACCTGACGGCCGGCCGGGGGCAGCTGCTGGCCGGTGACACCAACCGTTTCTGGTCCCCGCAGGCAGGCGCCGAGCTCTACTGGGACATGGTCCTGCTGCTTCTGAGGGAGCATTCATCGTCCTGCTACCTGGTGTACGCCAGGGCCTGGCTGGGAACGCTGAATCTGCAGCTGAAGCAGACGGGCGAAAGCCTGCGTCAGAAGAACGAGGCACTATGGTCCCAAGACCGGGACGACATAGAGACCATGGACATGAACTTCCTGGCCTTCAACCTCCACCTCCGAGACTTCCTTCTGGGCCAGGAGCACCTCTACCGCCGCGATGAGCCCCCGGCCAACCTCAGGCTGGTCGAACCGGCGGAATGGGAGAGGCTGTCCCGCTACCGGTCACGCCGGGCCCTGATAGACGGGGTGATGGCGGAGTGCAAGCACATCATCGGGAGGATGACCATGCCCCTGGATTTCCGCGAGTTCAGGCTGCTCAAGACCGGGGTCGAGCAGCTGGAGGCCAGGATCATGCTGCTGACGGTGCTGCTGGTGATAATGGAGATATTCGCCCATTTACTTAAACCGGGCCACTGGTACCTCAAGGCGGCTCTGGTGCTCCTATTGGCGGCCATCCCCGGCAGTTACATCCTATGGGAGAGGACCAGAAGGAGAAGGTTGCGCCGGCGCAGCCGTGAGCTCTACCTGAGGAACCTCAGGTCCAGGACCGAGGAGGAGGCCAGGGACATCGACCAGAGGCTGGCGGCCCTGACCGGGACACCCGGCATCGAACCCAAGACCAGGGACCATTACCTGGGGGTCTACCAGGGCATCAGGGCCAGGATCAAGGAGAGGACGGCCGAGATCAGCGCCGAGCTGGGCGACAGGTAAAAGGCCGGAGGGATGGAAGCAAACAATGAAATTTGATTATCTAAACGTTTCAGGTAGACCGGAATCGGTTGGCTGATAAAAAGTAGCTTTTCTTTCCTTGCCCTTTCTGACCGGCCAGAAAGGGCGAAAGAGCCGCTGGGGCGCAGGGCTCAATGTTACGCATAAGGCATTTATTATAAGAGTGTTAGCCGCAATCGATAGTCATATGCTTGGCCTCCGCT
>DHHE01000109.1 GCA_002403115.1 bacterium UBP2_UBA4780
CTGCTGGTGGGCGGCATCGGCATCATGAACATCATGCTGGTGTCGGTCTCGGAGCGGATCAAGGAGATCGGCATCCGCAAGGCCATCGGCGCCCGGAGGCGGGACATCATGCAGCAGTTCCTGATCGAGGCGGTGGCCCTGTCCACGGTGGGCGGGGTGGCGGGGATGGTGCTGGGCTTCGTCCTGGCCGGGCTGATCTCGCTGACCATCAAGCTGCCCTCCACCGTCTCCTGGTGGTCGGTGCTGCTGGGCTTCGGCTTCTCGGCCGCGGTGGGCATCTTCTTCGGCTGGTACCCGGCCCGGCGGGCGGCCGAGATGGACCCGATAGAGGCGCTGAGGTACGAGTAGACTTTTGCCCGGGACACGGCAGGGACAGCCGGCAGCGGGAGAACCAAAAAAGGACGAATCATGGCCGCCCCCAAAAGGGCGGCCATTTCATTTGGCGGGAGCGGCCGGCCGGCCGGGCCGGGCAGGAGGCACAAGGATCTGGCGTCGGCGGAAGGAGTTTCGGGCCACCCTGAAAAACCCATATAAATATCGTAAATAATGCATGAAAACAATATATTAATAGTAAATGTCCATCGTTAGAACGTCAGCCGGTTATCGCCAGGCCGGCTTCCCCAGGTATAAAACCTCAGATGACGGTTTCCGGGCAATCCCCATGAAGGGCACAGGCTTCCAAACGAGGAAATTTGCAAAAACCTATTGACTTATTGACGAAAAAGCGATATTATGTTAAGGAATATAAATTCCAATCGGTTATAGAATCCAAGGGCTCAATGACTGAAAAAATTGCATCCAGGGAGTTGGTGGTCTTCAACCTGGGAAGGGCAAAGTTTGCACTTTCCACCGCCCAGGTGCGCGGCATCGAGGAGATGCAGGAGATCGTGCCGGTGCCCCAGTCGCCCGGCTACGTCTCCGGCCTCATCAACCTGCGCGGGGAGATCATCGCCGTCCTCGACCTGAGGAAGCGCCTGAAGGTGGCCGACGCCCATGACGGACGCGACCTGGTGACCATGGTGGTCGAGCACCGGGGGGAGGCGGTGGGGCTGGTGGTGGACCGGGTGGTCAGCGTGGAACTGGCCGGGGCCGAGCCGGTGCCGGTGCCGGAAACGCTGGCCGCCAGCGACTCCGGAGGATTCTACCAGTCGGTGCTGGAGCTGCCCGAGGACAAGATAATAATCCTAAACCTTGACAAAATACTTACATTGGAGGAGGCCAAATGAGCCGAAGGGTACTGGTGGTCGACGACGCCATCTTCATGCGGACCATGATCTCGGACATCCTGAAGAAGGGTGAGTTCGAGGTCTGCGGCGAGGGCGCGACCGGGGCCGAGGCGGTGGAGCAATACAAGAAGCTCAAACCGGACCTGGTGATCATGGACATCATCATGCCGGACATGGGCGGGATCGAGGCGGTCAAGGCCATCATGCAGCTCGACCCCAACGCCAGGATACTGATGTGCAGCGCCATGGGCCAGCAGGCCCTGGTGGTGGAGGCCATCCAGGCCGGGGCCCGGGACTTCGTGGTCAAGCCATTCCAGCCCTCCAGGGTGCTGGAAGCGGCCCAGCGCGCCCTGAAGTAGGCCGGCCGCCGGACGGGCCCGGCCGGGGAACGGCCTGACGTTCCCGGACAACCGGCCGCGCCTGAGTCCGCCATCGTCCCAGAAACGACGCGATGGACACCGCCAAGTACCGAGACCTTTTCGTCTCCGAGACCCGGGAGCACCTGGTCAACCTCAACCGGGCGCTGCTGGCGCTGGAGAAGTCGCCGGGGGACCCCGCCCTACTGGACGAGGTCTTCCGCTCCATGCACACCATCAAGGGCATGGCCGCTTCCATCGGCCAGGACCTGGTGGCCGAGCTCACCCACCAGGCCGAGAGTCTCCTGGACCGGATGCGCAAGAGGCAGATGCCGGTGGCCGCGGCCCAGATAGACCTGATGCTGGAGGCCCTGGACTTCCTGGAGGCGGCGGTGGACGCCATCGGCCGCGACCAGAGCCCGGACCGGAAGATGGCGGAGCAGGCCGGGGAGATCATCCGGAAGATGGAGGCCCTGGACGCGGCCGCGGCCAGGGCCGAGCCGGCGGCGGCGGCCTCGGCCAGCGGCTGCGACTTCACCCGGATCACGCCGCTCAAGCTCCCGGGGGACGCGATCTACAAGATCAGGGTCCTGCTGGAGCAGGACATCGCCCTGAAGTCGGCCCGGGCCTTCCTGGCACTCCACATCCTGGAGCAGATGGGCAAGGTGGCCTACACCGTGCCCGAGCGGCACGACCTGGAGGCGGAGCGCTTCGACCGCGGCTTTTCGATCTTCCTGGTCTCCAAGCCGGTGAGCCAGGAGACCCTGGAGCAGAGCATCGCCTGCTCGGAGATAGAGGACATCCAGATCGAGGAGGTGAGGGAGGAGACCACCGAGGAGGCCATCGAGCGCAAGACGGTGGGGGCCTTCCTGCAGCTGGCCCAGGAACGGCCCCGGGACATCAAGGTCTCGGTGCAGCGGCTTGACGCCCTGATGAACCTGGTGGGCGAGATGCTGGTCTGGCGTGACCGGCTGAAGCAGCTGATCACCGGGGTGGAGGACCCGGCGGTGCACGACGGGGTGGACAAGATCGCCAAGATCACCGCCGACCTGCAGCACGAGGTGCTGGCCGCCCGGCTGGTGCCCATGGCCGAGATATTCGACCGCTTTCCCCGGGTGGTGCGGGACGCGGCCAAGGTCCTCTCCAAGGAGATAGACTTCAAGGTGGAGGGCCGGGAGCTGGAGATGGACCGCTCCATCCTCCAGATGCTGGCCGAGCCACTGGTGCACCTGCTGCGCAACGCGGTGGACCACGGGGTGGAGACGGCCGAAAAGCGGAGGGCTTCGGGCAAGCCCCAGGCCGGCACCATCAGGCTGGCGGCGGGCAAGCTCAAGGACCAGGTGGTGATCACCGTCGAGGACGACGGCCGGGGGCTGAACCTGGAGGCCATCAGGCGCAAGGCCGTCGAGCGGGGGCTGACCACGCCGGAGAGGGCGGCCTCCCTGACCGAGTCCCAGCTGTCCGATTTCATCGCCATGCCCGGGTTCTCAACCGCCGAGAAGGTGACCGAGGTCTCGGGCCGGGGGGTGGGACTGGACGTGGTCAAGAACAAGGTGGAGGCCATGGGCGGAAGCCTGCGCATCGAGAGCCGGCCCGGGGCCGGGACCAGGTTCCTGGTGACCGCGCCCCTGTCCCTGGCCATCATCCGCACACTGCTGGTGGGGGTGGAGGGCGACTGTTTCTCGATCCCCCTGTCCCAGGTGAGGGAGACGGTGGAGGTCAGGCCGGACGACGTCAAGACGCTTCAGGGAAGGCCGCTTTTCCTATTCAGGCGCAAGGCCATCCCCCTGTTCCATTTGGGCCGGGCCTTGGGGAGGACCAAGGGCGAGCCGAGGATGTCCGGCCCGGCGGTGGTGGTGGAGCGGCAGGACGGGGAAGCGGCCCTGCTCATAGACCGGATGCTGGGCCAGCAGGAGATAGTGGTCAAGCCGCTGTCCGGGCTGGTGAAGCAGGCCCGGGCCTTCTCCGGGGCCACCATCAGCCGCGAGGGGCGGCCGATGCTGATCGTCGACGTCAACAACCTGGCCGTTTGACCCCCAGGCCGCAAGGGGACAATACTAAAGCAAATAGAATTTCACAGAGAAGGGGGCTGGCATGGAGATCGGGAAACTGGGCGCCATCCAACTGGACGCCCTGAAGGAGGTGGCCAACATCGGGGCCTGTCACGCGGCCACGGCGCTGTCCGAACTGACCGGGGAGAAGGTGCTGGTGAACGTGCCGGTGATCAGGATCAACCCCATCGAAAAGGTGTTCGAGATGGTGGCCAAGCCCCAGGACGCGGTGGCCGGGGTGCTCATCTATTTCCTGGGCGACATGACCGGCCGCACCCTGCTGATGTTCCCCCAGGAGGCGGCCTGGCACCTTTCGGACTGCCTGCTGCACCGGCCGCTGGGCACCACCCGCTCCTTCACCGAGATCGAGGAGAGCGCCATGAAGGAGGTGTCCAACGTCCTGACCTGCGCCTACATGAACGCCCTGGGCGACCTGCTGGGCCTGGTGATGGTGCCCTCGGTCCCCAGCATGACGGTGGACATGGCCTCGGCGGTGCTGGAGGCGGTGTCGCTGGACTTCGGATCCGACAAGGAGGTGGTCTTCTGCATCGAGACGGAGTTCCGCTTCGTGGAGAAGGACACGGTGCTCAACGGCTACTTCCTGCTGCTGCCGGACCAGGACTCGCTGGAGGTCATCCTCAAGGCGATACATTTGGGCTAGGGCCGAGGGTCGAGGGTCGAGGGTCACAGGGTTAAGGGTTAAGGGATAAGGGTTAAGGGTTAAGGGATAAGCGGACGGTGAATGGCTAATAGTGAACGGTGAATCGTGAATAGCAAAAGGCATTCAGAACAAGTGACCCGATGGACAGCGGAATAAACACGTCCGGACAGCCGGCGGTCGGCCCCGAGGAGCAGCAGATCCTGCGCAGCTTCCGGGCCCGGATCGACCCCGGCGACGCTTCGGCCCACAACAACCTGGGGGTGGTGCTGTTCAACAAGGGCATGTACCCCGAGGCGGTGGAGGTGCTGCAGAAGGCCCTGGAGATCGACCCCCACAGCGTGCTGGCCCGGCACAACCTGGAGGTGGTCTACCGGCGCAGCGGCCACTATCAGGACGAGATCGCCCGGGCCGAGGCCCAGGTGCGGGCCACTCCGGACGCCCAGTCCTTCTTCCGCCTGGCCGAGGCCCTGCGCAACACCGGCCAGTACGAGTCGGCCGCCAAGGCCTACCGCAGGGTGCTCAAGCTGAAGCCCGCCGACCTGCTGGCCCACCTCTACCTGGGCCTGACCCTCAAGCAGCACGGAAAATTCCAGGAGGCGGCCGAGGTCTACCAGGAGGCCATGAAACTGGCCCCCGACTCCTACGTCATCCACACCGCCCTGGGCGAGATCCACTACAACCTGGGGCTGCTGGACCAGTCCATCCGCGAGCTGGAGTCGGCCATCAGGATCAACCCGAGCGGGGCCGAGGCCCACTTTCTCCTGGGTTTCACCTACGGGGAGAAGGGCCTGCTGCAGAAGGCCATCGAGGAGTCCAAAAGGGCCATCGCCCTCAATCCCAACTACGCCAAGGCCCAGGCCAACCTGGGCATCGAGTTCTACAGCCAGGACCTCCTGACCGAGATCCAGCGGCACCTGGAGGACCAGCCCGAGGTCTCGCCCGACGCCTTCATGACCCATTACAACCTGGGGATGGGCTTCAGGCGCAAGGGCCTGTTCAAGCAGGCCCTCCGCGAGTTCGAGCAGGCCCTGGCGGCCGAGGGCGAGGACCGCATCATCCACAAGGAGGTGGGCGAGATCTACCTGTTCATGGGCCAGAACCAGAAGGCGGCCGAGGCCTACCAGCAGGCCCTGGAGTTCGAACCCAGGAACGCCAAACTATACAACGACACCGGGCTGGCCAACCACCGCATGGGAAGGATCGAGGAGGCCGTCAAGTGGTACCGGCAGTCGCTGGAGATAGATCCGGCCTACGTCTTCGCCCGCAACAATCTGGGCATCGCCCACTTCTACCTGGGCCAGGAGGAAGAGGCGGTGGAGTCGCTGAAGCGGGCGGTGGAGACCATGGTGGAGTACGGAGACGCCCACTTCAACCTGGGGCTGATCTACGCCAAGAAGGGGAAGGACGACGAGGCCCTGATGGAGTACCAGAAGGTGCTCTCCCTCAACCAGCAGTCGGCCCTGGCCCGGAACAACATCGGCCTTCTGCACCTCAAGCGCAAGCAGTACGACAAGGCCCTGGCCGAGTTCGACGAGTGCCTCAAGCTCGATCCCGGCTTCGCCGAGGCCTGGTACAACCGGGGGTTCGTGCTCTCGGCCCTGGAGCGCTACCAGGAGTCCCTGGCCGCCACCAGGAAGGCCCTGGAGCTGAAAAGCCACTACACCGGCGGCTCCTTCAAGCTGGGGATAGACTTCTACGTGGACGATCCCGATCTGCTGGTGCTGGAGGAGTGGAAGGGCTCGGGCCAGGAGCGCGGCTCCACCGTCTCCGACGACATCTTCGGCGGGGTGCTGGAGGAGGCCTCGCTGCGCGGCAAGGCCGGCTCCCGGTCCGCGGAAACGGAAACGGAGCAGTCGGCCACGGGTGCGGCCGTCTCGAGTGCCTCTGCCAGGACTTCGGCGGGCTCAGCCCAGCGGCTCGGCGCAAGCCCGCTCGATGTCCACGATCGGCTGCCGGCGCCGGCCCCGGCGGCGGATAAAGCGCCTTCCCTGCAGGACGAAGTGGAGGCCATGCTCAAGGCCAAGGCCGGGGGCAAGGGAGAGGAAGCCAGGCGCAAGGCCAAGAGCATACTGGAGCAGCAGCCGCAGAACCTGCCGGCCTTGCAGGTGCTGGCCGACCTGGCCTCCGAGGAGTCGCAATGGCCGGAGGCGGTGGTGCGCTACGGGGTGCTGGTGAACCAGGACCCGGGGAACCCTGGTTTCCGCTTGAAACTCTCGCGGGTGCTGCTGGCCCAGGGCGAGTTGGACCGGGCGATCGAGGCGCTGGAGGCCGGCCTGGAGGCCTCGCCCCAGCAGCCGGAGATCCTCTCGGAGCTGGGGGCCGTCGAGCTGCGCCGGGGCGATCCCAAAAAGGCCCAGCAGTTTTTCGAGCAGGCGCTGAAGCACGAGAAGGACAGCATCCCTCTCTACCTGGGCCTGGGCCAGGCCTTCTCACTGCAGGGCCAGCCCGAGGAGGCCACCATGGCCTACCGCCAGGCCGTCAAGCTCAACCCCAAACTGCCCCAGGGCTACTGCAGGCTGGGCGAGCTGCTGGCCGGGCAGGGCAGGCTGGACCAGGCGGCCGAGGAGCTGCGCCGGGCCGTCGTCAACCAGCCGGGCTTCATCGAGGCCCATCTGGCCCTGGGCGACGTCTACCTGAGGCAGAACGTCATCGACAAGGCCGGGGTGGAGTTCGCCATCGCCGCCAAGATAGACCCGGAAAGCTTCGAGGCCATGATGGGCCAGGCCGCGGTGGCCGCCAGGACCGGGAAGTACGACGAGGCCGCCGGCCTGTGCCGGAAGCTGCTGGAGAGCCGCGGGGACCGGGCCGAGCTTCACCTGCTGTGGGGCAGGATCCAGGCCCACCAGGGCAGGACCCGGGACGCGGTGGAATCGTGGCAGAAGGTGCTGGCCTTCTCCCAGGACGAGGCCCTGAAACAGCAGGCCAAGAAGTCCATCGACGCCGCCCTGCAGTGGGAGGAAGTGGCGGGTTC
>DHHE01000150.1 GCA_002403115.1 bacterium UBP2_UBA4780
TGACAGGTCATCGGACGGCGTTAGCGGGTGAAGATCTTACGAACAGAGAATAAACACAAGGGAGGTATATAACGAATGCCCTGCGGTAAGAAGCGCAAGAGAGGCAAGATGGCCACCCATAAGCGGAAGAAGCGGCTCCGCGCCAACCGGCACAAGAAGAAGATCCGCTAGGCCCAAGGGGCCGTCCCGCGCGCGGGGCGGCCCCGCTCTTTAAGGGCAGGGGACCGGAGGCCGTTTCCAAAGTCCCGACATGAAGCTTGAGCCGATAGGCGAATTCATCTGGAGGATCCCCCGGGAGGGCCCGATGCTGACCGAGGGCCGGATCTTCGCCGACGCCCGGCTGATGGAGCAGATCGGGCGCGACAGCGCGGTCCGGCAGGTGGCCAACGTGGCCTGTCTGCCCGGCATCGTCGGCTTCTCCCTGGGCATGCCCGACATCCACCAGGGCTACGGGTTCCCCATCGGCGGGGTGGCGGCCATGTCCCAAGACGGAGTGGTCTCGCCCGGCGGGGTGGGCTCGGACATCAACTGCGGGGTCAGGCTGCTGGCGACGTCGCTCGACTACGGGGATGCCAGGGAGGCCCTGCCCCGGCTGGTGGACTCGCTTTTCGCCGGCGTGCCCTCGGGCGTGGGCTCCACCGGGAGCATCAGGCTCGATCCCAAGGACGAGGAGNNGGACCTGGAGGCCACCGAGTCCGGCGGCTTTCTCTCCGGGGCGGATCCAGGGAAGCTGAGCAAGCGCGCCTTCGATCGCGGGAAACAGCAGCTGGGGACCCTGGGGGCCGGCAACCATTTCCTGGAGATACAGAGGGTCGTCCAGGTTTACGACCCGGCGGCGGCGGCCGCCTTCGGCATCCGTAAGGGCCAGATAGTGGTGATGATCCACTCCGGTTCCCGCGGCCTCGGCTACCAGGTTTGCGAAGACTACGTGGACGTCATGCTGAGGTCCATGTCGGGATACGGGATAACGGTTCCCGACCGGCAGCTGGCATGCTGCCCCATCGACTCAAAGGAGGGGCGGGACTACCTGGCGGCCATGGCTTGCGCCGCCAACTACGCCTGGGCCAACCGCCAGTGCCTCATGCACTGGGTAAGGGAGGCTTTCGAGCAGGTCTTTAAAAGGAGCGCCGGGGACCTGGGCATGCGGCTGGTCTACGACGTGGCCCACAACATCGCCAAGTTCGAGGAACACAAGATAAGCGGGCGGACGGAGAAACTCCTGGTCCACCGCAAGGGGGCCACCCGGGCCTTCGGGCCGGGGCATCCGGATCTGCCTGAGCGCTATAAAAAGATAGGACAGCCGGTGATCATCCCCGGCGACATGGGACGGGCCTCGTATCTGCTGGCCGGCACGGAGGAGGCCATGTCGCTCTCCTGGGGATCCACCTGCCACGGGGCCGGCCGGCTGATGTCGCGCACCCAGGCGCTGAAGAACACCCGGGGCCGGTCCATCGCCCGGGAGCTGGGGGACAAGGGGGTGCTGGTGCGCTCCCACAGCGCCGACACCCTGCGCGAGGAGGCGCCCGAGGCCTACAAGGACGTGGACCAGGTGGTGGACATCGTCCACACCGCCGGGCTTTCGCGCCGGGTGGCCAGGATGAAACCGCTGGGGGTGGTCAAGGGCTGAGATTAAAAAGCACCAGACGGTTGCGGGCCATTTCGAAGGGATTTTCCAACGGGCCTCTGCAAACCATTATATTCCAAAGGGGATGTCTGAAATAATTGAAAAAATTTCTTGACAAGGCGAAAAAAATCCTATATCATATACAATTATCAATCAATCTCAACCAAACAGCAAACGGAGGAGGGTTCCATGAAGAGGATGGCAGTCCTAATACTGGTTCTGGTGGCCGCGGTAGCGGTGGCCTCGGCCGAGGGGTACGAGAAGGGCAAAACCATCATCGGCCCGCTGGTGGGCATGAACTATTACAGCTTCGCCATCGGCGCCCAGGGCGAGTATGGTTTCCACGAGAACATCAGCGGCGGAGGGATTTTCTCTTATTCCAGCAAATCATACGGCTGGTATTTGGATGATTACAAGGTCACCTACATGACCTTCGGCGCCCAGGGCAACTGGCACTTTAAACCGGGCCAGAAGTTCGATCCATTTGTTGGCGGAATATTAGGATACGAGGTGGCCTCGGTAGACTGGCCGACCAGCTGGTACGGTCCCGAACCGACCTACGGCGGCATGTTCTTTGGCGGCAATCTGGGATGCAATTACGATCTCAGCCCGACAATGCTGGGGCGTGCCCAGGTTGGTTATCCTTATTACATTGCAGTCGGCGTCTCCTTCAAGTTCTAAATCATCGGGATAAAAGCGCCCCGACCCCGGTTCCCGGGGCGGGGCGTTTTCTATTAAACCTAATGACGTTGCATCCTGTCTAATCCATTGTAAAGAATGGCATGGCCGATCAGCCTCAGGATACGCTCGAGCGACTCAAGTCCAAGGACTCCAATGCCTTCACCGAGGCGGTCAGGGCGAACCAACAGGCGATTTACCGCCTGGCCTACCGGCTGACCGGCAATGTCGAGGACGCCATGGACCTCACCCAGGAGGTGTTCCTCCGGGCCTTCAGGGCATTGCCCGGTTTCCGGGGCGACAGCGACATCAGGACCTGGCTTTACCGCATCGCCATCAACGCAGGATCCAGTTGGAGGAAAAGGGAAAAGGTCTTCGCCCCGCTGGACCAGGCCCTGGAGGTCCCGTCCCCGAAGGAGGATCCGGAACTGAGGATGGCGGTGCGGGACGCGGTGGAGGCGCTTCCCTACAAGCAGAAGGCGGTGTTCGTCATGCACCACTACCAGGGCCTCAAGCACGAGGAGATCGCCGGGATCACCGACCGGACGGTGGGCAGCGTCAAGGCCAATTATTTCCAGGCAGTGGCCAAGCTGAAGAGGAAATTGGAGGGGTTTTTGTGAGAAAGAAACTTGTCACCCTGAGAATGGCGACTTGCCGCACTGGCTGAAGGGTGACGGCAACATTTATTCAGCTTATAGGTTGTCATACTTCAACTTGTTGGGCATCGGGTTTTCTCAGTACGACAGGATAAAATGAAGATAATCGATTCCGACATAGAGAAGATCGAACGTCTGGCCGGTGCCTGGTCACTGGAGATGCCTGACGAGCGCTTCTTCATCAACCTGCCGGCCAAGGTGCTCGACAAGGCGGCGGCGAGTCCCAGGCCCTGGTGGACCAGGGTGGCGGCGCCGGCCGGAGCAGTGGCGGCCATGGCCCTGCTGCTGGCCGCCGGCGCGATATTCGCCGGGCGCGAGGTCCGGGGAACCGACCGGATGTTCCGGGCCGCGGCCGAGTGGTCGTCGGAAAGCGCCGATTGGGATGGCATCGACCGGGTGCTGTCTGAGGCCAGTGAAGCCGGAGTCTCGGGCCTGCACCATTACCTTGACCCCTCGGGCTTGGAAACGGCCGTTTTGGCCATGGACCGGGATGACTATTACACCCTGGCTTCCGGACTATAGAACTATCAGGAGCGAACCATGAAGTCAATGATCCCGATCGCAGCGATGCTGGCCTTTCTCTCGGCCCCGGGCCTGGCCCAGGAGGCTATCACGTCCGGGGTAGATGGCGGGGACGCCAGGTTCTACGTTCAGGCGATGCCGCACCCGCCGGAACCGCCGGCTCCGCCCGACGCCCCCTGCCCGCCGGACCAGCCATGCCCCAGGGACCCCGAGATGGAGAAGGAGCGCCGCATGCTGGAGGCCATCCGGGTGACCCGGATGACCGAGGCCCTCAAGCTCACCGACGAGCAGGTGGCCAAGTTCATCCCCAGGCTCAAGAAGAACGAGGAGCAGCGGCGCCAGCTGAGGGAGGAGCGGGCCAGGATGCTGAAACAGCTGGCGGAGATGCTGGACAAGGCGGAGCGCCGGCGCGAGCTCAAGCTCAAGCTGGAGGAGCTGGACAAGCTGGAGCGGGACCAGATGCAGAAGGCCATTCAGACGATGAAGGACCTGGACACCCTGCTTTCCACCGAGCAACAGGCCAGGTGGCGGGTGTTCAACGAGCGCTTCGACGGGGAGATCCGGGAGATGGTGCGGGAGATCCGGAAGAAGCGCATGGACCACCACCGGATGAGGCAGTGGTAGGCGAGCTTCGTGATTAAACCTTCAGAGGCGAAGCCCGGTCTAATTAAACGTAAACACAAAACCTAACCCGGACAAGCCGGAACCAAAACACTTAGACACGAAGGACACGAAGGGATATATCTAATATTATTATTTATAATATCTTAGTGCTCTTTGAGTCTTAGTGGTTCAAAATATTTTATGCAATGGTTCGGCAAGCTCACCACGGGTTTTGCATAGAATTTCACTCGTTAGCAACTAAAAACACAAATCGGAAGGAAAAAGGCGATGAAGAAGCTTACCCTGGCGATACTCCTGGCCGTCGCCGTGGCCGGCATGGCCGCGGCCCAACACAGCCGGCACGAAGGCAAGGGACCGATGATCGAGAAGAAAGAGGTCAGGGTCCGGATGGACCGGGACTGCCACGACGGCATGGGGCACAAGGGCATGGGACGCGGCCAGTGGTGGGAGAACCCGGTGGCGGTCAAGGAGCTGGGTCTTTCCGAGCAGCAGACGCAAAAGATCGACGATCTGTCGCTCAACCACCGCAAGAACGCCATCAAGCTGCAGGCCGACCTCAAGATCGCCGAGCTGGAGATGCGCAGCCTGATGGGCGGCGACCCCTCGGATTCCGATGTCCGCAAGAAGGCCAAGGCCGTCAGCCAGCTCCGGGAGAAGCTGCACGAGACGAGAATCGAGCACATGCTGGCGTTGCGCAAGGTGCTGACGCCGGAGCAGCAGAAGAAGCTCAAGGACATGAAGCCGGGCATGGGACAGCGCCGGATGATGATGGAGAAGGGCGGCTGCGACGACGGGCCATGCCACGACTAGCATAACCGACCGTTTTCCCTCAGATAACCAATGATGCCCTGAAAATCCAAGATTCCCTCCGCAAGGCGCCCTTCGACCTGATGTCAAGGGCGCTGTTAGTTTTCAATCAATTGAGCTCAGGGCAGGCCCCTCGACACTTCGACT
>DHHE01000195.1:0-409 GCA_002403115.1 bacterium UBP2_UBA4780
ATCGCCTTGGCGGCCGCCCCGGCGAAAAGCTGGGGGGTGACCTCGCGGCCGTAGGCCAGCGACAGGGCGGCGGTGGAATAGCTGAAGTCGGCGCCGGTGCCGGTGGGCTGGTCCATGGTTGTCTCGGCGATGGTTCCGCTGTTGAGGTAGGAAAGGGCCGCGCCGGCCGCGCCCCGTCCCCGCCAGGGGTGAACGTAGCCCATCCGGCCGGCCTGGATGCCGGCCACGTAGCTGAGGTAAGCGGCCGAGGCGGTCCGGGTCCGGACCAGGGCCAGGCCGGCCGGGTTGTAGGCCGAGCCCGGGGCGTCGTCGGCCATGGCCGTCACCGCCTCGCCCAGGGCCGACGCCCTGGCCGTCAGGGGCAGGCGGAGAAAGGCGAAGCCGCAGTCGTCGGCCCGCAGTCCGGCGG
>DHHE01000195.1:499-16695 GCA_002403115.1 bacterium UBP2_UBA4780
GCCGGCCGGGACATCAGGGCCATGAAGTCCTCGCGATGCACCCACAGCCAGTCCTGGACCTCCTCGCGGTCGATGTTCTTCATGAAGTGCATGAACTCCTCGGCCGTGAAACCGCTCTGGGCCCTGGACTCGAGCCAGTCCTCGACATCAGGGCTGTCCAGGCTGGACAGCAGCTCGAAAAGGTCGCCCCAGCAGGCGTCCACCGCCACCCGCTTCCTCTTGTAGCTCTTGTAATACGTCATCTCGCGCTCGCCTTTGGCCTCCGGATAATGATACGTGAAAAACCGCCCGATGTCAACCGCCCGGCGGCTAGTGGCGGGACACCGTGTTCAGCCCCTTGCGCATCCCGTGCCGCGGCTTTTTGGCCACCGCCTTGATGGCGTTGACCAGGGCGGCCATGGTCTGGGCCTTGAGCTGGTCGGTGGAGATGTTGACCATGGTGTGGATGTGGCCGCCGTCGCTGGCCACGTACCGCGGCGGCAGCTGGTTAAGGGCGTGGGCCATGATGTCCACCTTGCAGGAGCGGCATTTGCAGACGTCGCTGCGCTCGTGCAGAAGCTTCTCCATCTCCTCCTTGACCAGCTTCTCGTTGTAGTTGGTGAGTTTGGCCATGGGCGCTGCCCCCTTTATTCGCTGTCAAGTTAAATTCTATACAAATTGCATAGAATTTTACAGGGAAACCATGAAAGCTTGGAGCGTTTCCCGTTATCCCGGATCCCTTGCCGGTTCCGGCCTGTCCGCCTATCTCTCTTCGTCCGTTTACGTCAACGGGGCAAGCTCCGCGAAAGCGCGGGAAGATGGCGGGTTTATCCGGGTTGGGTGAGTTCAGGTTCCGGCCTTCTCACTCGAAGGTGACTTCGATGGCGAAGGCCCCGGGGAATCCCTGCTCCTTGGCCCGCTGCTTCAGCTGGTCGGCCTGGACCCGGCCCAGGCCGTTACCCACCTGGACCTTGTGCAGGCCGCCCTGCTCGAGGATGAAAACCTGGTGTTCGGAGAACCTCCACCGGGCCTCCTCGGCCACCTTGCGGGCGTTCTCCCGGGTCCCGGAGGCGAAGATCTGCACCCTCCAGCCGCTGGCCGGCCTCTGGGGCTGCATGGGCGGGGCGGCGGGCTCGGAAGCCGCCGCCGGGGCCTGCGCCGGACCGGATGGTGGCGCGGCCGGCTGCTCCGGGAAAGGAGCGGCGGTCTGGGCGGCGGGCTCCCGGGCCGGCTCCTGCATGGCCTGCTTCTTGGGGCAGCCGAAGAATAAGGCCGCCACGGCTATCAGCGGCAATATCCAGTGTTTCATGCATATACTCCTATTCTTTTATTTCACTCTTTTCCATCAAAACAACCGAAACACCCTAACCCGGACAAGCCGGGACTAAAACACTAAGACACGAAGGAATATATCTAATTAAAATATTTATAATAAATGATTATCCCATCTATTCAGGAAGATACTGGGTAAGGTTGTGTATGACACCGTTTTGNNGGGGTGTGTAGTTGCTTTCCTGGCTTTAGCCAGGGTTTCCGAAATACAATTACACACCCCCGCCCCCTCTTATAGAGGGGACAAGCAGTCTGGTTATTAAAGCGTTTCGTTTTCCCCTGAACGGATGGGATAATCATGTTATAATATCTTAGTGCACTTTGAGTCTTAGTGGTTCAAAATATATTATGCAATGGTTCGGCAAGTTCACCACAGGTTTTGCATGGAATTTCACCCGTTAGTAACAAAGGGAAACTCTAAACCCATTTCGCCTCTGTTTCGACAAGGCCTGTCCTGTGCATAGTCGAAGGGCTCAACATGACAAAATGCCGTATTTTTCGTGTCTTGCTGAACCGAGTCGAAGCATGGCTACTTCTTAAAGATTAATTTTAGAGGCGCCCTTCATTCTTATCCACCGAAACAACCCAAGAAGATAATTTTAGCGTCATTCAGTGTTTTTCGGTGGCGGGGCCTCAGATGAATTCTTTTTCCCCGGCCCGCCCCAGCTCCTCGACCACCCGCCGCACATCCTGGGCCCGGTCCCGGCGGCAGACCAGCACCGCGTTGCCCGAGCGCACCACGATGAGATCCTCCACCCCCAGCAGGGCCACCAATCCCTGGTCGGAGACCACGATGCTGTTTGACGAGTCCAGGGACAGGGCCCGGCCCGACAGCCTGTTGCCGGAGCCGTCCTCCCGGTAGTACCTGGCGGCCGCCTCCCACGATCCCAGGTCGTCCCAGCCGAAATCGCCCTCGACCACGGCTACCCTGTCCGCCTTCTCCATCACCCCGTAGTCGATGGATATCCCTTCCAGCGGCTGGAAGTATTCGCCGAACGCCTCCGGACCGGCCGCCAGCCCGCCCCGTCCCTGCCAGTCCATGGTCGCCCGGTGGAGCGCCGGCATGTGCTTCCTGAGGTTGTCCAGTATCACCGGGACCGACCAGGCGAAGATTCCGCCGTTCCAGTAGAATCTCCCCGAGGCCACGAAGCCCTGGGCCGTCTCCCGGTCGGGCTTCTCCCGGAAGCTTTTCACCGCAAAGCAGCCGCCGCCGACGGCCTCGCCCCGCTCGACGTATCCGTAGCCGGTCTCGGGGCGGTCGGGCCTGATGCCGATGGTGGCCAGGTATCCCCGCTCCGCCAGCTCCGCCGCCCGGCCCAGCGCCGACCGGAAACCAGGGACGTCCCGGATGTGGTGGTCCGAGGGCAGCACCAGCATCACCGCCTCCGGGTCCGACCTGGCGATCTCCGAGGCGGCCATGGCGATGGCCGGCGCCGTGTTCCTGCCCAGCGGCTCGCCAATCACCCTGGGACCCGGGCCGACCACCGAACCGACCGCCCCGGCCAGGTCGGCGCTGGTGACGATCCACTGCCTGGGGGGCGGGGCCAGCGGCTCCACCCGGGCCAGGGTCTCCTCGATCATGGTCCGGCCGCCGGTCAGGGCCTGGAGCTGCTTGGGTCGGGCCGCCCGGCTCTTGGGCCAGAACCTCTCCCCCCGGCCTCCGGCCAGGACGACGGCGTAGGTGGCTCTCACCTTTTCATCCATTTTCCGTTCAAGATGGGCCATTCGGCTCTAAAGGTACCGGTCTCTCCCCTGCAAGTAATTGGCAATATAGTCGGCAACTCCCTCCTCCAAACAGGCAAAACCCTTGCTGTAACCGGCCTGCTGCCGCAACTTGGCCATCGGGGCTTCGGTATGGTACTGATATTGATTCTTGATTTCTTCGGGCATTTCTATCCACTCGATGTTATCGCCGCTTTTTCCCATCGCTTTCAAGGCGATTCCCGCCAGATCCAGGAAGCTCCTCGCCTGACCGGTCCCCACGTTGTAAATGCCGTTCGCTGTTGAACCCTTCACGGCATGCAGGTGCAGCAGAACGCCCACCGCGTCTTTGACATAGACAAAATCCCTTTTTTGCATGCCGTCAGGACAATCGTCCCTGTATGACTTGAACAGCTTGACCGCGCCAGCTGCAAGCACGTCGTTGTAGGCGTGATAAGCGACGCTGGCCTGGGGACCCTTGTGGTATTCCTGGGGGCCGTAGACATTGAAGAACTTCAGGCCGTACCACCGGGGCGGGGCTTCCTTCTGGCCGAGGACCCACTGGTCGAAAAGCTGCTTGGAATAGCCGTACGGATTTATCGGACGCAGACGATCGATGACGCCATGCTCGTCGTTATATCCGTTATCGCCGTTTCCGTATGTCGCGGCCGAGGAGGCGTAGATAAAAGGGATGCCCTTATCGCGGCAGAACCGGAACAAATACTGCGAGTATTCGAGATTGTTTTTCACAAGATAGTCAACATTGCTTTCGGTGGTGGAGGTGCTCGCCCCGAGATGAAAAACCGTTTCCACGGATTCATCGGCCCCCGGGCCCGTCAGCCATGATTTGAGCTCGTCCTTGTGCAGGTATTTGAAATACTTTCTCTTGACCGTGTTTTTCCACTTGGCGCCGTCTCCCAGGCGGTCGACGACGACGATATCGTCGATGCCCTGGTTGTTAAGACCCCACAAAAGGGCGCTGCCGATGAAGCCGGCGCCGCCTGTCAGCATTATCATCTTACGTTTCCCCGCTGGTTTTCATGTTATCGGCCCGCCGCCCCGCCGCCAAGGCTTCTCAAACCCCCGGAACACGATCGATCACTCCAGGGGCGGATAGTATTCCTTGAGGACGCCGTTGATGGAGCCGATGACGATCTTGCTCTTCATCAGCACCGGGATGCGCCTTTGGTCGTCGGTCAGCCACACCCACAGCCGGCCCTTGTGCTCGAACAGTCCCGGGGTGCGCAGCACCGGTTCCACCACCAGGCAGTCGACCTTGCCGAAGATGGTGTTCAGCCTTTCCCGGCGCAGCACTCGCACCTCCAGCGGGTAGTTGCGCTTGTCGGTGTGGTTGTCGATGTAGATGGACTTGCCCACCTCCATCGGAAACAGCCGGTAGTAGAACAGGGTCAGCAGGATGTCCCGGGAGCCCGGCACCAGGTCCACCGCCTGGCCGGTGCTGTAGTGCGCCTTGTTGGCCTGGTGGTCGAACTCCACCTCCTCCTCGTGGCGGTAGCTTCCCTCCCGGATCCTCTTCTGGAACTTCAGCGACACCAGGGCCTCGGCGTCGACGAAGGACTCGGAGCGGTCGTGCACCCGGTAGAACTTGGAGAAGAACGGATTGGACCAGGTCTCGTTGACCAGATGGTAGGCCGGGCGTCCCCGGGCGTAGGTCAGCTGGCTGTCTATTCTTATATAGGAGAATCCGGCGTTGATCCCGGCGTATTCGATTGAGTACAGCAGCTTCTCGCCGCGCTGCAGCCTGGCGCCCGGGGCCAGGGCCGTGGCGGTCTGGCCCAGGCAGGCCGGGGCCAGCATCAGCGTCGTGCAGGCGATTTTTCCGATCATGGCTTTTGCAGCATCTCCAAGGCTTTGGCGAAGACCGACTCGACCGTCAGCGACTCCATGCAGTCCCAGTGCCGGCAGCTTTCCCCGGAACAGCGATCGCAGGCCGGCGCCTCCGGGACCAGGGCGAGATGCCCCGGACCATACGGCCCCCAGCGCCGGGGCAGGCACGGCTTGACCGGGCAGTATATGCCCAATGCCCGGGCCCCGGCGGCCGAGGCGATGTGCAGCGGCCCGGTGCTGTTGGACACCACCAGCCCGGCCAGAGACAGCGCCGCCGCCAGCTCCCCCAGGGCCAGGCCCGACAACCACCCCGGGCGGGACGAGAGCATCGGCTCCAGCCTGCCGCGCAGCGCCTCCTCGCCCGGGCCCAGGGTGACGGCCACCGCCAAGCCCGCTCCGGACAGCCGGTCGATCAGCGCCCCGAAGTTCCGCAGGGGCCAGTCCCTGGCCGAGCCGCCGCTGCCGGGATGCACCACTACTATTTCTTTTCCGGATTGCGCGCCCAGGGTCCCGGCGGCGGCTTCCCGAGACGCGGGCACGACGTTCAGCCTGGGCAGCCAGCGCTTTTTCACGATCTCCTCGGAAGCCCCCAGCCCCAGGCCCCGGTCCACCAGCTCCAGGTTCAGCTCCAGCTCGTGCCTCCGGCTGTCCCTCCGGTGCAGCGGCACCCGGCGGTTAAGCAGAAAACTGTATGAACGATAGGCGGTTCCGATGCGGACGGGGATCCGCGCCAGGAACAGCGCGGCCGCCAGCCTGGCGGTGGGATGCAGCAGCACCGCCGCGTCGTATTTCCCGGCCGATATCCTTCGCGACAACCGCCAGGCGCCAGTGCCGGGTTCGTCCTCGAGCACCGAATCAACGTCCGGGGCCATGGCGGCCAGGGGCGCGGTGTACGGTCTGGTGAGGAAGTGCACCCCGGCCCCGGGCAGCCGGCTCTTGATGAGGCCGGCCGACGGCAGGGAGAGCACCACGTCGCCGATGCGGTCGGTGCGGACCAGCAGTATCCTCTTGGGGGCGGGGACGGGCTTCACCGCCCCGGCTGCTCCAGCCTGCGCGCCCCCCGCGCCACCGCCGCCAGCATGGCCTCCGTGTCCAGTTCCCTGACGCAGCTCAGGCGGTCGCAGCTCTTCCTCCAGCAGGGGGCGCAGTCGAGACTGGAGACTATCTTCTCCCCCCGCCCGAACAGTTCTATCTCCGGGGCGCACGACAGGCCGAACCAGGCCACCACCCATTTCCTGAGGGCTATGGCCATGTGCATGGCCGAGGTGTCCCCGGTGACCACCAGGTCGCAAGCCTGTATGTAGACGATGCCCCGGCGCAGGCCCTGGTCGGTCGGGCTGTTGATCACCGACGTCCCGGCCTTCCTCCTGATCTCCAGGTTGCGCTCGGTCTCGGCCTTGCCGCCCAGCAGCACCAGCCTGGCCTTGGGCAGGACCTGCCGGATGCGCCGGATCAGCCACAGGTGCTGCTCCACCGTCATCTTCTTGTTGGGAAAGAGGTCGGAGCAGCCCGTGTTGAACCCGATGGCGATGTCCCCGTCGCCGATCTTGTTCCTGCGCCGGAACTCCCTGGCCAGGTCCTTCTCCTGCCCGGTCAGCTCCAGGACGTACTCGTCGTTGCGGTAGTCCAGCTTCAGGGCCTGGGCCAGGAAACGCACCCCGGCCACCTGGTTCTCCTTGAACTTGAGACGGTCGTCCAGCCCCAGGCGGTAGGCGTAATCCGCCTCCCGGTTGAACGGGGCGATGGCCCCGTCCCGGTCCAGGCCGAAGCCCAGCTTCATTCGGGCCGGCACCATCATGGCCAGGGCGTCGGAGCGGGGCGACTTGTCGACCGAGTACAGGCGGTGGTAACGCATCGACTGGAGTATGGTGACCGTCTCGAAGTCGTACGGCCAGATCCGGTCGATGAGCGGGTTGTTGGCCAGCAGCGGCACGGCCGCCGGCAGGGTCACCCAGTGGACGGTGGAGTCCGGGTCCCGGCGCTTGACGGCCGGCAGCAGGGCCGTGGTCATCAGCACCGCGCCCAGCGCGTCCAGGTTGATTATCAGGACCTTTTTGCCGCGCGGTTGTCGCTGGAGGCAACCGGCGCAGACCATGCCCGGTGCGCAGGGCTTGTAGCCGGTGAACCGCCTGCAGTCGATCGTTCTCTTCAATCTGCCTCCCGTTTCGTCCCGGCTTCCGGCTCAGAGCGTCAGGGCGAAGGCGGCCCCGACCGACAGCCGCGGCAGCCGGTAGCGGGACACGTCCATTACCTCGTAGTAAGACCGCTGGGGCTCGGACCCGGCCGGGGTGTAGATCTCCTCCACCGCCATGGCCAGGGGCCGGAAGCCCCCGGTGCCCAGGCGGTAGGTGGCCAGGAAGTTGAACCCCATCCGCCCCGGCCGCCACTCGATGCCGGCCCGCAGGAAGGGCACCGACGCCCGGTCCTTTACGTTGCCTCCGGACGGAAGCGGCCCCTCCGGCGACAGAAAGTATCCCCTGACCTCGGACGCCCCACCGGACCCGGAAAACCAAAGCCGCGACATGGAGGAGACCGTCTGCACCGAGATGGTCCTTTCCCATCCGGCCCCGGCGTAGCCATGCAGATCCCCGTACAGTTTCGCCCTTCCGCAAAGCGCGGCCGACATCGCCGAGGTGCTGACGTAGGCCAGCATCCTGGATGAATAATCAGGGTTGATCAGGTTGGTCATGGCCACCAGATACTGGCCCTCGGCCGACGAATGCCCGTGGGCGGTGTAGGCCAGGTCCAGCATCAGCCGGCTGCGCCAGGTCAGGCGCAACCCCCCGGTGAACTCGGCCGTCTCGTCGATGGCCATCCGGGAGAGATCGACCGAAACTGAGGTGGACATCCCGGGCCGGCTGCTGGTCACAACCCGGGAGGGGTAGCCGTCTGCCAGATAACGCTCGGTGTAAAGAGCCTGGAGGTATGGCTGGAAAGCCCATGTCCGGTGCTTCCACCTGAGGTGCCGGTTCAGCATCCCGAGAAACCGCCCGGATGGGATGGTCATCTCCCTGGCGGCCACCTCCCGCCTCTCGGAATCGAGGAACCGCATGGCTATGTGGTAGGCGCCGTCGTTGCGGTCGACCTGGCCGGCGACCGTGATCTGGGCGCTGGGCCCGCCCTGTCCGGGGCCATCCGTCGCTGAAACCGCCTGTTCGGAGAGGGATTGCCTGACCTCCAGCTTCTTGATCCCGGCCAGGTGCCTGGAGATGATCTCGGCGGTTATGGCGCCGACGTTCTCGCCCTTGAAATAATCGTTGCTGGCGAAGGGGACGACCGCGATGGATACCGTCCCTGAGGAACGGAAGGTTTTGGGGCGGGCGAAATAGTATTCGTTGACCGCCTGGTCCACCGCCCGGTCGAGTTCCGGGACGGCGCCCCGGGAGCTGGCGGCCATCGCCAGCAGTGCCGCCGCCAGCAACGGCCTTGGCATGGACACGTTTCCCCTGACCGGCGGCATCAGAGCTCCAGCCTCCCCTCCAGCGCCCGGGCCAGGGTCACCTCGTCCGAGAACTCCAGGTCGCTGCCCACCGGCAGGCCCCGGGCGATCCGGGTCACCCTGATGCCCAGCGGCTTGATCAGCTTGGTCAGGTAGACGGCGGTGGCCTCTCCCTCGGCGTTGGGGTTGGTGGCCACTATCACCTCCCGCACCGGCGCGCGTCCCAGCCTCTCCATCAGCTCGCGGACCCTGATGTCGTCGGGTCCGATCCCGTCCAGCGGCGACAGATGGCCCTGCAGCACGTGGAACAGCCCCCGGTACTCCGCGGTCCGCTCCACCGCCAGCAGGTCGTTGGCCTCCTCCACCACGCAGATCATGGCCGGGTCCCGCTTCGGGTCCCGGCACAGGCCGCAGACCTCCTGCTCGGTGGCGTTGAAACACTCCCGGCAGAAGCGCACCCTGTCCTTGAGCTCGATGATGGCCTGGGCCAGCGCCCTGGCCTCGTCGGGCTGGGACTTCAACAGGTGGAAGGCCAGGCGCTGGGCGGTCTTGCGCCCGATGCCCGGCAGCTTCATCAGCTCGTCGATGGTCCGGCTCAGCGCCGGGGAGCCGTATTGCAAAGCGGGATCCCGGTTATTCGTCTTTTTTCCCAGGCGGGGCGGGTTTCGTCAAAGGACCTCCCCGTCAACCGCCTGCATGAATTTCCTGATCCGGGGAGAGCTCTGGGCCTCCTGACGCCGGCGGTCGATCTCGTCCTCCCGGCTTGCCCTCCGGCCGGCGGCCTCCCCCCCCGCCCCTTCCAGCTGGCAGACCAGCTTGATCTTGGCTCCCCACAGCCGGGCCGCCTGCTCCTCCACCAGGCCTGTGTGCTGCTTGCTTTCCAGCTTGGCCATGGAGAAGGTGGCCTGCGGTCCGGCGAAGCTGAGGATGAGGGATCCGTCCTTCACCGCCACCGGCCGCGCCGATTCCAGGCAGGTGCCCAGTATCATGTTCATGCCCTTGACCTCGGCCAGTAGGCTCCGCCACCTGTCCCCGATGCCCTCCCCGGGAAGCATGGTGACATCTGCCGACGCCGCGGCCTGGGGCCGGGCGGCGGCCTCCTGGACGGGCGCCGCATCGGCCGGGGCCTCTGGCACCGCCCCCCCGCCTTCCCCATCCTCCAGTCTGTCCAGCAGGGTTTCGATGCTCACCGTGGTATCCATGGAGCAAAGCCTTACGCAGGCCAGCTCCAGGAGCAGGCGCGGCTGGCTACTGCGCCTCATGGCGGCCTCGGCCTCGACCAGGGCCTTGGACATGCGCGCCAGGTCGCGGCCGTCGAACTGGCCGGCCTGTTCCTGGTAGCGCTTGCGCTCGTCGGGCGGCGCCGCCGCCAGGGCGATCTCGCCGGCCCCGGAGCTGACGTAGAGGAGCTTGCGCAGGTGGCCCAAAAGGCCCAGGGTGAACTCCTGCATGTCGTACCCCCCCAGGGATAGTTCCTCGATCAGTCCCAGGGACCCGGCCGCGTCCCTTGACCGGAACAGGTCCACCGCCCGGAAGAACAGCGAGGCGTCCACCAGGCCCAGTACCTGCCGCACGTCCCCGGCGGTTATCGCCTTGCCGCCGTAGGAGATCAGCTGGTCCAGCAGGCTGATGGAGTCCCGCAGGCTGCCCTCGGCCTTCTGGGCCACCAGGTACAGGCTCTCCTCGTCGGCCTCGATCCCCTCCGGCTTCAGCATGCTCCGCAGGTGGTCCACCATGCCGGCGGTGGCGATGCGGCGGAAGTCGAAGCGCTGGCAGCGCGAGAGGATTGTCATCGGCACCTTGCCGGCCTCGGTGGTGGCGAAGATGAACATGACGTGGGGAGGCGGCTCCTCCAGGGTCTTCAGCAGGGCGTTGAAGGCCTCCTTGGTGAGCATGTGGACCTCGTCGATGATGTAAACCCGGCGCCGGCCCTGGGCCGGGGAGTACTGGACGCTCTCCCTCAGGTCGCGGATCTCGTCGATGCCCCGGTTGGAGGCGCCGTCGATCTCGGAGACGTCCATGCTGCGCGACGAGGTGATCTCCAGGCAGGAGCTGCACCGGTTGCAGGGCTGCTCGGTCGGGCCCGTTTCGCAGTTGACCGCCTTGGCCAGGATTCGGGCGGCGGTGGTCTTGCCCACGCCCCGCGGCCCGGCGAACAGGTAGGCGTGGGCGATGCGCCCGGCCCGGATGGCGTTCTTCAGCGTGGTGGTGACGTGGTCCTGGCCGACGATCTCGGAAAAGGTCTGGGGCCGCCACTTGCGGGCGAGTACGAGATACGACATCTATGAGCTTCTTTGTAAGTTCTTCTATTTATCCGTAAAATCCGCCAAGGCGCAAATCAAATCAGTCCGCTGTCGCCGTTTGCCAGTATCCAGGAAAGATATCCGCGTCCTCTGAGATTAAGCGTTCCAGTAAAAGTGCCAGGGCCAGGCTTGTCCGATAACAAGGAGAGGATCTGCGTACCGTTGCTACCTTCCGGTCCTGGCGGGGTTGGCAGTCTTCGCTTCCATCGGGCCCGGCCCTGGTTTTTCATTTCACTGTCATCCTGAGTAAGGCAGCTCGCCCGACAGGCCGAAGGATGAACTATTAGTTGTTATGATAACAGAAAGGCTTGGGGTTGTCAACGAGGACCGAAATGCAGCGCCCCTCCCAGGGCCGAGCTGGCCAGGATCCAGGCGGCCCAAAGCCCGAAGGCCGCCCAGTAGCAGGTGCTCCGCTTGACCCCGCCGTAGACCGAGAAGCCGACGGCCATGATGACCAGGGACCAGACGGCGAACAGGTCGATCTGGGCCAGCAGCCGGTAGAGGAAGGTCTCCTCGGTCTCGGGGGAAAGCATCAGGGCCAGCGAGGCGTGGACCTTGGCCGTTCCCATGGCGAACATCAGCGGGACCTTGACGATGGAGGCCGGGATCGAGACCAGCGCCCCGTGGACCGTGGCCGAGAACATGTGCCGGAACCCGGCCTTGCCGCCCAGGAAGCTGAAAAGCCCCCAGTAGGCCAGGGCGATGATCAGCAGCGCCACCGGCTGGGAGACCAGCGCCCCGATGATGCCGATCCAATACACCATCGGGCTGTCCATCTTGGCCAGTATCTGCTCCCGGGCCTCGTCCGAGATGTCCGGGTTACTGGCGATCCGCTCGATCTGCTCCGGCATGACGATGGGCTTCATGATGACCGCCGTCACCAGCACGGTGACCAGGGCCACCGCCACCAGGGCCGCCAGCCAGCGGGGCTTTCCCGCCATGGCCGTGAAAACCTTGGCCGGCGCGTAGAGGACCTCGACAAGGGATTTCCACCAATCCATTTCCCGCCTCGCTTTAGTTTATCATTCTATTTTTGTATAGCAGCCAGGCGATCTGCACCGCGTTGGCGGCCGCCCCCTTCCGCAGGTTGTCGGCCACGCACCACAGGGAAAAGGCCCGGGGATTTTGCGGATCGGCCCTCAGCCGGCTGACGAAGACCTGGTCCCTCCCCGCTATCTCGGCCGGCGTGTGGTATCCGTTCTTCGAGAAAACCACCCCCGGAGCCCGGGACAGCAGCCGCTCCAGCCGGCCCAGCGAGGCCTTCTCCCCGGTCTCGAAGTATATGGACTCGGCATGGCCCACCTCCACCGGCACCCGGACGGCGGTGGCGTTGACCGTGATTCTTGAGTCATGGAGGATTTTCCGCGTCTCATGGACCATCTTCCATTCCTCGGCGGTGTAGCCCGAATCCCCGAAGTCGCCGATCTGCGGAATGACGTTCCCCGCTATCGGCCTGTCAAATGCCGGATTTTGATTTCTGCATTTTGCATTTTGCATTTCGTCGCGCAGCGTCTCCAGCCCCGCCCTCCCGGCCCCGGAGACCGACTGGTAGGTGGACACCACGATTCGTTTCAGCCCCAGCCTGCGGTGGACCGGGGCCAGGGCCGCCACCAGCTGGATGGTGGAGCAGTTGGGGTTGGCTATCAGGCCCCGGTGGCCCTTGAGGTCGCCTGGATTGACCTCGGGCACCACCAGGGGCACCCAGGGCTCCATCCGGTAGTCAGCCCCGTTGTCGATGACCACCGCCCCGGCGTCTATGGCCGCCCTGGCAAAAGCCCTGCTGGCCCCCTTCTCCCCCTCGGTCCCCGAGAAGAAAACCAGCCGGCAGCCGGCGAACTCCGAAGGTCCCAGCTCCCGCGCCCGGATTCTCCGCCCCCGGAACGGAAGACGGCGCCCGGCCGAGCGCCTGCCGGCCCAGAGCCTCAGCTCGCCCACCGGGAACCGTTGTTGTTCCAGGGCCTGGAGGATGGACCTGCCCACCAGGCCGGTGGCCCCCACCAGGCCGACGGCCACGGGCCTTCCTTCCCTTTTTGCCATCAGCGCTGCCTGGACTTCACCATCTCCTCGGCGACGGCCAGCACCGCGCACTTGCCCAGCCGGCGCCTGGTGGACTCCGGCTCCTCGGTGCTCTTGGGCATGCTCATGATGGCGGTGAAGCGCACCGGACCCTTGCTCTCGGAATCGTACAGCTCGCCGTCAACCCAGAAAGCGCACAGCTCCTTGACGCACTCCGACTCCTCGGGCTTTCGGATGAAGCGAATGGGGCAGATGATCTTCTCTTCCGGCATGGTCTATCCGATAAAAGTTTTATGAAGTTTCATCACCGCCTTCTCGGTGGCCCCCCGGTCCATGAAGCAGGTGACCTTGATCTCGCTGGACGTCAGGCCCTCCACGTGGATGCGCAGGCCGGCCAGAGCCTCCAGCATCCTGGCTATGATCCCGGCCTCGCCGCCGACCCCGCTGCCGACCAGCGAGACCGATCCGATCCTCCGGTTTACCGAGAGCCGGCCGCCCTTGAGCCTTCCCAGGCACCGCCCCATGACCTCGCGGGCCGGTTCCAGGTCGGCCTCGGAGATGACGAAGAACAGGTCGACCCGCTTGCCGCCGGGCGCCCCGTGGAAGAAGGACTTGATGGCGATCTCGCGCTCGGCCAGCTTGGCCACCACCTGGGTGGCGGTCCGGCCTCCGCGGGGGACGCCGGACAGAGCCAGCATGGCCAGGGACTTGTCGTGGGTGATGCCGCGGACTACGACGCGCTCCATTCTTCGGGCCTTCCCTATATGCGTTCCCGGATCGTTGTTGAAGCTGCTCAGGCAGCGCACCGGCATCCGGTGCCTGGCCGCCAGGCCGGCCGCCCGGGGGTGGAGCACCTGGGCCCCGGAGCTGGCCAGCTCCAGCATTTCCTCGAATGACAGCGACGGCAGCTTCCTGGCGCCCGGCACCAGCCTGGGATCGGCGCTGTAGACCCCGGCCACGTCGCTGTACACCTCGCAGGCGTCGGCCTCCAGGGCGACGGCCAGGGCCACCGCGGTGGTGTCCGACCCGCCGCGCCCCAGGGTGGTCACCTCGCGGGACAGGCTCACCCCCTGGAACCCGGCCACGATGGCGATCTTCCCCTGGTCCAGCGCCTGCTTCAGGCGTTCGGCCCTGATCTCCAGTATCCGGGCCCGGTTGTGGCGGGCATCGGTGATGATCCCCACCTGGGATCCGGTGTAGGAGATGGCCTCCCCGCCCAGGTCGGCGATGGCCATGGCCAGAAGGGACATGGAGATCCGCTCCCCGGCGGTCAGCAGCATGTCCAGCTCCCGCTGGCCGGGAGCCGGGGTGACCTGCCGGGCCAGCTTCACCAGGTCGTCGGTGGTGTCCCCCATGGCCGAGACCACCGCCACCACCCGGTTCCCCCGCCGCCTGGTCCGGACGATCCGCGCCGCCACCGCCTTGATGCGCCCGGCGTCTGCCAGCGAGCTGCCGCCGTATTTCTGGACTATGAGCGCCATCGCGCAAATGAAAAATGCATATTGAGCAAGTGCAAAATGGCAGTATAAAGTTACCTTGCCGCGTTTCGCTTGGCGGTCAGGATCGATTTTCCAACTATTCGGGCCAGTTCTTGGGATTCCTCGTGCAATGACAGGACTTCGGCATCACCCGGTTTTATAGTCAACGAAAGCAGNNATACGTCTTCAACTTTACGATATGTTTTTTGCACTTTTCATTCGCAGACTTTGCATTTAGAGTACCGCGCTCATCCGCGCCACCGCCTCCTCCAGCCGCGCCTTGTCCACCGTCAGCGCCAGCCGCACGAACCCTTCGCCGTGAGCTCCGAATCCGACGCCGGGAACCACGGTGACGTGGGCCTTCTCCAGCAGCCGGGCGGCGAAGCCCATGGAGTCGTGCCCCTTCGGCGCCTTGAGCCACAGGTAGAAGCTGGCCTTGGGAAGCTCGAACTCCAACCCCAGCTTTTTCAGCCCTGCCGCCAGGACGTCACGCCGCTCCTGGTAGGTCCGGCAGCTCTCGGCCACGCAGTCCTGCGGCCCCTCCAGGGCGGCGATGGCGGCATGCTGGACCGCATGGAAGACGCCGGAGTCCGAGTTGGTCTTCACCTTGAGCAGGGCCGCCAAGACCTCCCGGTTGCCCACGGCCATCCCCACCCGCCAGCCGGTCATGTTGTATGTCTTGGAGAGCGAATGGAACTCCACGCAGCATTCTTTTGCCCCGTCGACCTGCAGGATGCTGGGGGGCCGGAAGCCGTCGAAGGCGATCTCGGAATAGATGCCGTCGTTGAGTATGATGGTCCCGTGCTCCCGGGCCCAGTCCACAAGCCGCCGGTAAAAATCGAGGCCGGCCACGGCCGCGGTCGGGTTGTTGGGATAGCACAGGAATATGGCCTTGGCATCGGCCGGCAGTTTCGAAATGTCCGGGAGGAACGAGTTCTCCGGCAGGAGCGGGAAATGGACGACCTCGGCCCCGGCGAACATGCTCTGGGCGGCGTAGACCGGATAGGCCGGGTCCGGGCAGAGGACTTTGTCGCCCGGATTGAACAGCGCCCAGGGGGCGTGGGCCAGCCCGTCCTTGGCCCCCATCAGGGCCACCACCTCGCCGTCCGGGTCGAGCTCAACCCCGAACCTTGTTCGGTACCAGAAAGAGACTGCTTGGCGGAACTGCGGCATCCCCTCGTACGCGGGGTACCGGTGGTTGGCCGGGTTGCCGGCCTCCCTTCTCAGGGCTTCGACGATGTGCGGCGGCGTCGGCATGTCGGGATCGCCCACCCCCAGGTCGATGACGTCATTTCCCTCCGCCTGCAGCGCCGCCTTCCTGGCGCCTATCTCGGCGAAAAGATACGGCGGCAGTCGGTCGAGCCTTTCGGCGGGTTTCCATCTCATAGCTTGACACCGGCCCGGGCCAGTTTTTCCTCGATCCGCTGCATCTTGACCTGGTCGGCCAAGCCCGCCTCCACGTACATCCGGATCGAGGCCAGGGCCTCACCGGTCTCCTTCCGGGTGCGCGACGGCTCGTCCAGCAGCCGCATGCCCAGCAGGTAGTGGGCCTCCAGCTTGCCTGGATCCAGCGCCACCGCCTTCCGCAGGCAGGCGATCGACTCCCTGCGCCTCTCCGGGCCGGTCATGGAGTAGGCCAGGTTGTACCAGGCGTCGGCGTTTTTGGGATCGGCCTCCAGCGATCGGCGGTAGGCCCAGATGGCCGAGTCGCCCTGGGCCCTGTGGAAGTAGATGTAGCCCAGGTTGAAATAGAGCCCGGGGTTTTCCGGGAAGATGAGCAGGGCCCGCTTGAGCGCGTTGATCCCGGCCTCGGCCGAGTCGGCCCTCTGCAGGGACTGGGCCAGGGCCACGTGGGCCTCCAGCTTGGACGGCCGAAGCTCGACGGCCCGGCGGAAATGTCCGATGGCCTTGGCCCGGTCCTTGGGGTTCGAAAGGCATATCCCCAGGTTGTAATGGGCGTCGGCGTGGGCCGGGTCGGCTCTGACGGCCCGCTGGAAGGACCTCTCCGCCCCCAGCGTGTCCCCCGCCCTGAAGGCGTCGACCCCGGCCTCGAAATGCTCCTGCGCCGTTCTGCCGTTGCATCCGGCGATAAAAACGAAA
>DHHE01000050.1:0-8022 GCA_002403115.1 bacterium UBP2_UBA4780
AGGATAACGGTGGTGTCCAAGGAGTTCCGGTGAGAGGCGCGGGCCGGACGCCAAAAGCACTACGTTATATTAATATAGTGTGAGGAAAATATGGACATCAAGGACATACCCGGCGAGCTCCGCCTGAAGCCGGGCAAGAAGGTGGACCTGTCAAAGTGGGACCCGGACTGGACGCCCGGGGTCAAGGACCGGGAGGAGGCCGAGGCCGCCCTGGCCAGGAACCGGGAGAAGCTGGCCAAGCTGCAGTACCTGCTCTACGCCGAAAACAAGCACGCCCTGCTGGTCATCCTCCAGGGCATGGACGCCTGCGGCAAGGACGGCACCGTCCGCCACGTGATGCACGGGGTCAACCCCCAGGCCTGCCGGGTGACCTCGTTCAAGGCGCCCACCTCCCAGGAGCTGGACCACGACTTCCTGTGGCGCATCCACCAGCACGTGCCCCCCAAGGGGGAGATAGGCATCTTCAACCGCTCCCAGTACGAGGACGTCCTCATCGTCAGGGTGAAGAACCTGGTCCCCAAGGAGGTCTGGGCGCGCCGCTACAAACAGATCAACCAGTTCGAGCGCATCCTGGCCCGCAACGGCGTCACCATCCTCAAGTTCTTCCTGCACATCAGCAAGGACGAGCAGAAACGGAGGCTCCAGGAGCGCCTGGCCGACCCGACCAAGAACTGGAAGATGAACCCGGACGACCTCAAGGAGCGCGCGCGGTGGGACGAGTACCAAAAGGCCTACGAGGCGGCGCTTTCGGAATGCGGCACCAAGTGGGCGCCCTGGCACGTCATCCCGGCCGACAAGAAATGGTTCCGCAACCTGGCCGTCTCCCAGGCCATCATCGAAACCCTGGAGGGGCTGAGGATGAAGTTTCCCAAGCCGGACTACGATCCCAAAAAGATCGTGGTGGAGTGACGGGCGGCGGGGTCCGGCCCGGGCCGCCGGAAACAAGGAGACGTAAGATGCAGTTGGACCATCTGTCCTCCCCCATCCCCCACACCAGGGGGGACCTTCCGATGGCCGGCCAGGGGCCGCCGGGGCCGCCGCCGACCGGGGGCGAAGAGCGCACGAACCCGGGGACGTTCAACAGGGAGGAGTTCGAATGAGCGTCAAGGGGCCGGCCATAGCGGTGCTGCCGCTTTTCGTCAGGGAGAAATTCGGCCAGCAGGGCCTGGACAGGTGGCTGGAGGCCATCTCGCCCCGGGCCCGCCAGGTTTACACCTCGCAGATCCTTCCCAGCGAGTGGTACCCGATAGAGGAGACCTACCTCCAGCCCACCCGGGTCCTCTGCGACCTGTTCTTCCAGGGCGATCCGGCCGGGGCCCGGCAGATCGGGGCCTACAGCGCCGACTACGCCCTGAAGGGCGTCTACAGGGCCTTCGTCAAGATGACCTCGGTCAAGTTCTTCGTCAGCCGGACGGCCTCCATCCTGCAGACCTACTACCGGCCCTGCACCGCCCAGGTGGTTCTGTCCGAGCCCAAGCGGGCCGCCCTCCAGATGCACGAGTTTCCCAAGCCGTCGGTCTACGCCGAGATGCGCATCGCCGGCTGGACCCAGCGGGCCTTCGAGATCCACGGCTGCCGGAACCCGGTGGTCGAGGTGACAAAGTCCCTGGCCGGGGGCGACCCCTTCGCCGAGTTCACCGGCAGCTGGGAATGAATGACCGCGTGACAAACCATAAAGACGGGACACGCCCATGAAAGTGAAGGGAATCGCCATCGCCATCATGCCGGACTTCGTCAAGGGCAAGTTCGGGGCCGAGGGCCTGGAGAAATGGATGGCGGCCATGCCCCCGGAGTCGCGGGATATCTTCAACGGGCACATCCTCATCAGCAAGTGGTACCCGCTGGCCGAGGCCTACCACCTGCCCACCGAGGCCCTGTGCCGCGAGCTTTACGGGGGCGACCTGAAGGGGGCCTGGGAGCTGGGCCGCCACAGCGCCGAATACGCCCTGAAAGGGGTCTACAAGGCCTTCGTCAAGTCGCCGGTGGTGACGGTCAACGTCGGCCACGCCGGACTGATGCTGCCCACCTACTTCCAGCCGGCCACCATCGATATCAAGTCGCTGGAGGAGCGCCGGGCGGTGCTGCGGATCACCAGGTTCGAGGGATCCACCCACCATATCGAGCAGCGCATCGGCGGCTGGATGGAGCGGGCGCTGGAGATCGCCGGGGCGGCCGGGGCCAAGGTTGAGATCGCCCGGTCCCTGGCCCACCAGGACCCCCACACCGAATACCTGCTGACCTGGTCCTAGCCGGCCGGAGAGGAGGCCAATCCATGGAGGTCAAGGGCACGGCCATAACCATTTTCCCGGATTTCATAGGCAAGAAATTCGGGCGACAGGGCATGGCCAGTTGGCTGGAGGACCTGCCGGAGGGGGCGCGCCGGATATTCGGGGCGGCCGTCGACATCAACCGGTGGTATCCGTTCCGCGAGGCATGCCTGGAGCCGACCGAGGCGGTCTGCCGGCTTTTCTACCAGGGCGACGCCGGGGGGGCCCGGGAGCTGGGACGGTCCAGCGCCGAGTTCGCCCTGTCCGGGATCTACCGCTCGGTGGTCAAGCTCAACACCCTCCGGCTCTACGTGGAGCGGGGCGGGGTGATGATCACCAATTACTACCGGCCGTGCCGCAGCGAAGCGGTCGAGGTCGGGGGCGGCCGGGCCGTGATCCGCATCACCGAGTTCCCGGAAAGCCACGCCCTGATAGAGAACCGCATCGCCGGTTGGATGCAGCGGGCCATGGAGATCCGCGGCTGCCAGGAGGTTTCGGTGGAAATCCCCCTGGCCCTGTCGGCCGGCGACCCGGCCACCGAGTTCCTCATCACCTGGGCGGATAAGGCGGAATCCAAAGGTTAGGAAATGGAGGTCAAGGGGACAGGCATCGTCGTTTTGCCGGAATACGTCCGGCGCAGGCACGGGGAGGCGGCCTACATCAGGTGGCTGGGCAGCCTGCCGGAGTCCAGCCGGAACCTTTTCCAATCCACGGTCAGGCTCTCGGACTGGTTCCCGGCCGACGAGTCCTATCTGGGGCCGACGGCGGCCGCCTGCCGGATGTTCTTCGCCGACGAGGCGGCCGGGGCACGGGAGCTGGGAAGGTTCAGCGCCGACTACGCCCTGGGCGGGGTCTACCGCATGTTCCTGAGGCTGGGCTCGGCGGGGTTCTTCATCGGGCGGGCCGCCAGCATGCTCTCCGCCTACCTGCGGCCCTGCCGCAGCCGGGTGGAATCGGTGGAGGACGGCCGGGCCGTGGTCCAGATCACCGAGCTGCCGGGCATCCACCGGCTGCTGGAGCACCGCGTCGCCGGCTGGATACAGCGGGCCCTGGAGATCCACGGCTGCCGGGAGGTGGAGGTGGCCGTCACCCGGTCGCTGGCCGGCGGGGACGCCGCCACCGAGTTCCTGATCACCTGGAGCAAGTGATGGCGGGGAAAGGCGGGGGCGAGACGGCCGCCGTTCCCGGCAGGCTTCCGACACTAGGCATAAATAGCATTGGAGCGGGAAAAGAGGAATGACTCCGACCAAGAGAGGATTGGGCAAGGGCCTGGCGGCCCTGATCCCGGTAAAGCAGACGGCGGCCGCTGCCCGGCCAGAGGGGGCGGATCGTTCGCTTAAGATAGCCGACATCAGGCCCGGCCGTTTCCAGCCCAGGCGGCCCATCAGCCAGGAAAGCATCAAGGAGCTCTGCGACTCCATCAGGGAGAAGGGGGTCATCCAGCCGGTGCTGGTGCGGCGCGCATCCGGAGGCGGTTACGAGCTGATCGCCGGGGAGAGGCGGCTGCGGGCCTGCCAGAAACTGGGGCTGTCCACCATCCCGGCCACGATCAAACAGGCCACCGACCAGGAAGCCATGGAGATGGCACTGGTGGAGAACCTCCAGCGGGAGAACCTTAATCCCATGGAGGAGGCCCGGGGCTTTCAGCGCCTGTCCCGGGAGTTCAGCCTGACCCAGGAGGAGATGGCGCGCAAGGTGGGAAAGGAACGACCCACCGTGGCCAACGCCCTGCGGCTGCTGACCCTGCCGGCCGGGGTCCAGGCCCTGGTGGAGGACGGCAAGCTGTCGGCCGGGCACGCCCGGGCGGTGCTGATGGCCGAGGACAGCAAGCGCCAGGTCTGGCTGGCCGGGGTGCTGGTCAAAAGGGGAATGACGGTGCGCCAGGCCGAGGACCTGGCCCGGGGCGAAAAGGCGAAATCCCACTCCGGATTTTCCCCGAAAGGCGCGAAAGCGCTTGACCAGCACCTGGCCAACATCCAGTCGGAGATGCAGCGGGCGCTGGGGACCAGGGTCAGGCTGGTCCCCCAGGGGAAAAACAAGGGCCGGGTGGAGATCGAATACTATTCCACGGACGACCTGGAGCGGGTGATGCAGAGGATGGGCGTCAAGTTCTAAAGGGACCGATAGAAGCAAAACTCGCGGGGGAGCGCATGGATATCAAGCTGGTCGGCATCGAGAAGCCCAACGAGGCCAACCTCATCCTGGGACAGGCCCATTTCATCAAGACGGTCGAGGACCTCTACGAGGCGCTGGTGGCTTCGGTTCCCGGCATCAGGTTCGGGCTGGCCTTTTGCGAGGCCTCGGGCGAATGCCTGATCAGGTGCGAGGGAACGGACGAGGAGATGATCAAACTGGCGGTCGACAACGCCAAGGCGATAGGGGCCGGGCACAGCTTCATCATATTCCTGAAAGATTCCTATCCCATCAACGTGCTCAACTCCGTCAAGAGCTGCCCCGAGGTCTGCCGCATCTACTGCGCCACCGCCAATCCCTGCCAGGTGGTGGTGGCCGAAACGGAGCAGGGACGCGGCATCCTGGGCGTCATAGACGGGTTCGCGCCGAAAGGGGTGGAGGACGAAGAGGGGGTCGGATGGAGAAAGGGTTTTCTGCGAAAGATCGGGTACAAGCGATAAACGGGAAGCAAAAGGCGCAGGATGAAGATGAGGATCCGGACGCTGGCCCTGGGTTGCGCGGCCGCGGCGTTACTCTGCCCCGGCGGCCAAGCCCAGCCTAAGATCAGCGAACCCCTGACGGCGAGAGTCAACTCCGCCGGCCCGGAGGAGCGGAAGGCGGTGATGGTCTACTTCACCGACAAGGGTTTGAGCGGGAAGGAATCCCTGGCGTCGGCGCTCGAGGCGCGGAGCCGCCAGTTCTCCCCGCGGGCCCTGAAAAGAAGGGCCAAGATGGGCAAAGCGGGGATGTCATACGAGGACCTGGCGGTTTCTGCGGATTACGTGGAGGAGATCGTCAATCTCGGCGCCAGGCACAGGCAGGCGCTGAACTGGTTCAACGCCGCCAGCTTCGAGATGACCAAGGGACAGATAGAGGCCTGCGCCGCTCTGGGCTTCGTGGACCGCATCGAGCCGCTGAGAAGCCGGGGGCGCAAGGTTCCCCCCGAGGCGCCGCCGCCGGTTCCCGCCCCGCCGGAAAAGGATCCAGGCAAGAGCCTGTTGAACTACGGCCCGTCATTACGGCAGAACCTGATGATCAACGCGGTGGCCTGCCATGACTCGGGCCTCTCCGGGGCCGGTGTGCTGGTGGCCGTGTTCGACAACGGGTTCCGCAAGAACCACCAGGCCTTCGACGCCATCCGGGCCTCGGGCCGGCTGGTGGACGAGTGGGATTTCTGCAGCAGCGCCGACACCGTCGATTGGGCCGGGCACGGCACCGGCACCTGGTCATTGGCCGGAGGCTACGTCCCGGGACAGCTGATCGGGCCGGCCTACGGGGCGGACTGGGCCATCTACCACACCGAGGACAACTACCAGGAGATGCCCATCGAGGAGGACCACTGGGCGGCCGCCCTGCAGCGGGCCGACTCCATCGGGGCCGACGTCGTCTCCAGCTCGCTGGCCTACCGGGATTTCGACGACCCCAATTTGTCCTATGTCTACCAGGACCTGGACGGCAACACCGCCATCAGCACACTGGCGGCCAAACACGCCGCCTGGCTGGGGATCGTCGTCTGCAACGCCATGGCCAACTCCGGGCCGTCCATCGGGTCGCTGGCCGCTCCGGCCGACGCCGATTCCATCCTCTCGGTGGGCGCCACCGATTCACTGGGGTTCCTCGCCAGCTACAGTTCCCGCGGCCCGACCTACGACGGCCGGCCCAAGCCCGAGGTCTGCGCCCAGGGCTCGCAGACCTGGTGGGCGAGCTGGAACACCACCTCCTCATACGGACGGGCCACCGGGACCTCCTGCGCCACTCCCCTGGTGGCCGGGGCCTGCGCCCTGTTGCTGGAAGCGCATCCGGAATGGGCGCCGAAGCAGGTGAGGGAGGCCCTGATGATGACCGCCAGCCGGGCCGCCAACCCGGACAGCGCCCACTACGGCTGGGGGGTGATCGACGCCTGGGCGGCCATGCACTACGATCAAACCGGGGTCGCTTCCGGCGGCAAGGCCCCGCTTGTCCCGGCCGGGCTCAAGCCCCGGTGCCGTCCCAACCCCGCCCGCGGCCGGACGGTTGTCTCGTTCGAACTGCCGCGGCCCGGCCCGGCCCGGCTGGCGGTTTACGACGCTTCCGGCCGGCTGGTATGCAGAGACAAAGCAGACCGGTTGCCCCGAGGCCTAAACCAGTTCATCTGGGACGGCCGGGATCTTTCCGGCAACCTGGCCGCCAGCGGAGTCTATTTCTTCTTGGTGGAGGGGGCCGGCCAGGCCGGGGCAGCCAAGGCGGCATTGATCCGCTGAGCCGCGACCTAATACCAGGGCACCTCCCGGATGAAAAATGACGAGGGGTGCCCGTTGACTTGCATGAAGTAAAGCAGACGACATGAACCACTACCGACACAGCATAGAGGAGGTGGCGGAAGACCTCCTCAGCGACGGGAAGTCAGGGCTTTCGGAGAAAGAGGCCGGGGCCAGGCTGGAGAGTCACGGCCCCAACCGTCTGCAGGAGTCCAAGCGGACCGGGGCCCTGGAGCTTTTCGCCTCCCAGTTCAAGAACGTGATGGTCATCATCCTGCTGGCGGCCGCGGTCATCTCGGCCCTGACCCACGACGTCACCGACGCGATCATCATCGTTCTCATCGCCATCATCAATGCGGTCATCGGATTCATCCAGGAGTACAAGGCCGACCGGGCCATGGCCGCCCTGGCCCGGATGGCCCAGCCCCTGGCCAAGGTGGTGCGCCAGGGACGGATGCTGGAGGTGCCCTCGGCCGAATTGGTGCCCGGCGACCTGCTGGCCGTCGAGGCCGGGGCCAGGATACCGGCCGACGCCCGGGTGGTCGAATCCGCCTCGCTCAAGCTGGAGGAGTCGGCCCTGACCGGCGAGTCGCTCCCGGTGAGCAAGCACGCCAAGGCCATCAGGGAGGAGGTCCCGGTGGCCGACCGGCAGAACATGCTGTTCATGGGCACCACCTGCGTCTACGGCCGGGGGCAGGCCCTGGTCACCGCTACCGGGATGGAAACCGAACTGGGGAAGATCGCCAGGGCCATCCAGTCGCTGGGGCAGGGGGAGACACCGCTGCAGAGAAGGCTGGCCCAGGTGGGCAAGATGCTGGCGGCGGCCGCCATCATCCTTTGCGCCGTGATCTTCGTGGCCGGGTGGGCCAGGGGCATCGAGAGCAAGCTGATGCTGCTGACGGCCATCACCCTGGCGGTGGCGGCCATCCCCGAGAGCCTGCCGGCGGTGATCACCATCGTCCTTTCCCTGGGCACCCAGCGGATGGTGAAGAAGAAAGCCCTGATCCGCAAGCTTCCGGCGGTGGAGACCCTGGGCTCGGTGACGGTGATCTGCTCGGACAAGACCGGGACCCTCACCCAGAACCAGATGACGGTCACCGACGTCCACTGCCGGGGGAGGGATTTTCTGGTGGAGGGGGCCGGCTACGCGCCGGCCGGCGGCATCACCGTGAACGGAGGCAAGGTCGATCCGGACCGGGACCTGAAGCTGCTGCTGCTGGCCTCCTGCCTGTGCAATGACGCGGTGCTCTCCGAGGAACCGGGCCGGCCGGGAGACTGGAACATCACAGGCGACCCGACCGAGGGGGCCCTGCTGACCCTGGCGGCCAAGGCCGGGCTCTGGCGCC
>DHHE01000050.1:8058-15999 GCA_002403115.1 bacterium UBP2_UBA4780
CTATTCGCCAAGGGCGCGGCCGACAACCTGCTGGCCCGGTGCCCCGGGGCGGACCGGGAGGCGGCCGAGCAGGCCACGGCCAGGCTGGCCTCGTCGGGCCGCAGGGTGCTGGGGTTCGCCATGCGGCGGCTGGACGCAGTGCCCAAAGACCCGACCCCGGAGGAGTCGGAGCGGGAGCTGACCTTCCTGGGGCTGGCGGGCATGGTGGACCCGGCCCGGCCCGAGGCCAAGCGAGCCGTCGGCTTGTGCCTTCAGGCCGGCATCAGGCCGATGATGATCACCGGAGACCACCCGATGACGGCGGCGGCCATAGCCGGTGACCTGGAGATTTCGCGGGAGGGCAGCCGGCTGGTGACCGGGGCCCAGCTGAAGGAGATGTCGGACCTGCAGCTGGCGGAGGGAATTGACAGGATCTCGGTCTTCGCCCGGGTGTCGCCCGAGGACAAGATTAAGATAGTACAGGCCCTGCAGGCCCGCGGCCAGGTGGTGGCCATGACCGGCGACGGGGTCAACGACGCCCCGGCCCTCAAGGGGGCGGACATCGGGGTGGCCATGGGCATAACCGGCACCGACGTCTCCAAGGAGGCGGCCGACATGATCCTGCTGGACGACAACTTCGCCACCATCGTGGAGGCGGTGGCCGAGGGCCGGAGGATATACGACAACATCCGGAAGTTCATCCGCTACATGCTGTCCACCAACTCCGGCGAGGTCCTGACCATGTTCGCCGCCATCATGATGGGGATGCCGCTGCCCCTGATCCCCATCCAGATCCTGTGGATCAACCTGGTGACCGATTCCCTGCCGGCCCTCTCCTTGGGCCTGGAGCCGGCCGAGCGCGACATCATGCGACGCCAGCCGCGCCACCCCCGGGAGAGCCTGTTCGCCCACGGCCTGTGGCAGCACATCGTCTGGGTGGGCCTGCTGATGATGGTTGGGACGCTGATCCTCTTCCAGCACGGGCTGGGGCTGGGCCGGGGCGAGACCTACGCCCGGAGCATGGCCTTCACCTGCATGGCCGTCTTCCAGCTTTGCCACTCGCTGGCCATCCGCTCGGAGCAGCACTCGGCCTTCACCATCGGTTTTTTCTCCAACCCCAAGCTCCTGGGCTCGGTGGTACTGGTGCTGGGCCTTCAGATGCTGCTGCTGTACTGGCCGCCGTTCAGCGGCATCTTCAAGCTCGAGGCCCTGGCCCCGGGGGACCTGGCCCTGAGCCTGGCGGTGGCCACCTCGGTCTTCTGGGCGGTGGAGCTGGAGAAGCTTCTGCTGAAGAGGTTCCGCCGCCGCCGGGCGCGGCCGTGAAACGGCGGCCAGGGCCGGAAAGGAAGCCATCGGCGATGACCTTCGAAAATAAAATCACGCTGGGTTACCTGGCGTCTTTGGCCCTGCTGCTGGCAATGGGCTGGGGGGTCTACCGCACCAACGCCGCCTTCATCGAGTCCAACCGGAGCGAGCTCAGATCCCAGATATTCCTCAAGGAGCTGGAGTCCGCCCATTCCCTGGTGGAAACGGCCGAGAGCGGCATGAGGGGCTACGTCATCTCCGGACAGGAAAAATTCCTCGAACAGTATCATCAGGCGAACTCCAGGATTGTCGAAAAACTGGAATACCTGTCGGAGCTGGCCGAGAAGGGAGGCCGTCAGGAGGGGCAGCTGGGTCGGGTGGGCCGGCTGGTGGAGGAGAAGATGGCCTTCGCCTCGGTGGCGGTGCAACTGGTGCGCCGGGGGAACCGGCGGGCGGCCAGGGACACGGTGGCCTCGGCTCACGGCAAGGAGCTCATGGACGAGATCCGGATGATGGTGGCGGAGATCGAAGCCAGCGAGAACGAATCCTTCGAGCAAAGCGAACGCCAGTCCATGGACCGCAGCCGCGACGCCATCATCAGCCGGCTGGCCATGATAGCGTTGTCTCTCCTGCTTCTGACCGGCGGATACCTGCTGATCATGGCCGATGTCTCCAAAAGGCGGAGGGCCGAGGCCGGGCTGGTGAGGGCCGGCGAGGACCTGAGGCGGCTGGCCCGGAGGCAGGAGGCCATCAGGGAGGAGGAGCGCGGCCGTTTGTCGCGGGAGCTGCACGACGAGCTGGGCCAGACGCTCACCATGCTGCAGATACAGGCCAAGCTTCTGGAGGGGCGCCTTGGCGGGAGCCCGGCGCGGCGGCGCGACATCAGGCGGCTCCGGGCATCGGTGGAGAATGCCATGTCCACGGTCAAGAGGTTGAGCCTGGATCTGAGGCCGCCGATGCTGGACGACCTGGGCATCGCCGCCGCCGCCGAGTGGCTGGTCAAGGACTTCTGCCGCAAGGCCGGGCTCAGGCACCGGGTTTCGGTGGAGCCGGAGAGCCTCAGCGCGCCGCCGGACGTGGAAGCCGCCCTTTTCCGCATCCTGCAGGAGGCCATGACCAACGCGGCCCGTCACGCCCGGGCCGGGCTGGTGACGGTGAGCCTGTCGGCCGGAGGCGGCTGGTACCGCCTGGCGGTGAGCGACGACGGCCGCGGTTTCGGACCGGCCACGGCCGGGGCCAGGACGTCGCTGGGGATAATGGGGATGAGGGAGAGGGCCGGGGCCTGCGGCGGGACCCTGGAGATTACCAGCCGGCCGGGCCGGGGTACCACGGTCGAGGTGCGCATCCCGGCTGTTGAAAAGGGGGAAGGATGATCAGGGTGCTTTTGGCGGACGACCACAACATCGTCCGCACCGGGCTCAAACAGCTGCTTCACCAGGAGCCGGACATCAGGGTGGCCGACGAGGCGGACTCGGGCGAGGAGGTTATGGCCAAGATGTCGTCCAGGAAGTTCGACGTGGTGGTGCTCGACATCTCCATGCCGGGCAGGGGCGGCCTGGAGACGCTCAAGCAGATAAGGGCTTCGTTCCCGAAACAGCCGGTGCTGATCCTGAGCATGCATCCCGAGGAGCAGTACGCGGTGCGGGCCCTGAGATCGGGGGCCATGGGGTACCTCACCAAGTCCGGCGTTCCCGACCAGCTGGCCGCCGCCATCCGGAAGGTTGCCGGCGGCAGGAAGTACATAACCCAGCAGCTGGCCGAGCAGCTGGCCGAGGCCGTAGGAGGCGGGGACGAGCCCAGGCACCAGGCCCTCTCCGACCGGGAGCTGGAGGTGATGGTGATGCTGGCCCGGGGCAGAAGGATCGGGCAGATCGCCGAGGCACTATGCCTCAGCCCCAAGACGGTGAGCACCTACCGGTCCCGGATAATGGATAAGATGGGGATGAGGTCAAACGCCGAGCTGGCCAGATATGCTGCGGAAAAGGGGCTGGACTAGTCCGGCAGGAAAACCGGGACCGGCAGCCGCGGCGCCGGCCCTGTTCCTGTTGCTGGCAGCGGTCACGGCCCTTCCTTCGTGCCGGCTGCCTGGCAAGGCGGCCGGTGGAACCGGGGCGGCCGACAGCGCCGGAGCTCGCCCTGGCAGGATCAGGCTGGCGGTGGACACCGCCAGCCTGTGGGTGGAGGTGTCCGACCGGCCCGAGACCAGGCAGGCCGGCTTGATGTTCCGAAGAAGCCTGCCCGAGGACGAGGGGATGCTCTTCGTCTTCGAGGAGCCTCGGGAGCTTGATTTCTGGATGAGGAACACCCACCTGCATCTGGACATTGCTTTCATCGCCACCAACGGCGTCATACTGAACATCGAAGCCATGAAGCCTCTGGACGAGGGGCCGCGGTACCGGTCGAAAGGACCGGCCCGCTACGCCATCGAAGCCAACCAGGGTTGGTTCGCCAAACGCGGGATCAAGCCCGGCCACCGGGTAAAATTCTGACACTGAATTCAACCACGAAGCGCGACACAGGCAACTTCGAGTGGTGATTTACAGCCCAGGCAGTTGTGTCGCACTTCACTGTTGAACCCGGGCGGTCAAAATGCGATCATAGATCAATAATGACGAACCTGACAGCCAACCTCCAGGGATGGATGGCGGGGATCCAGTCCAGGCACGGGATCAATCCCTGGGTGTTCCTGGGGCTGATGACGGCCTGCGCCCCCCTTTTCTACTACTCCATCTACAGGATGGGGAAGGCGGCCGTCCGCAAGGACGCCGGGCAGATCAACCTCTGGGGAGCGCTTTTCCTGGCGGCCACCGCCATGCCCTACCTCTACGTGTTGGCCTTGGGCCGAGACCTCCCATGGTATATATATATAGTGTTGGCGGCGCTGCTGGGCCAGGGCGTCTGGTCGCTGATAAAGAGAAAGGGCCGCACCTTGGGGGACAAGCCGTGAAAACCGCGGGATGGCCGGCGATCCTTCTGGCAATGCTGTCTCTGCCAGCGGGAGCGGGGACGTCCCGGGCCGTTCCCGTCGCCACATATTCGATAGTCGCCTACGATCCGGCGGCCGAGGAATGGGGGGTGGCCGTCCAGTCCAAATTCCTGGCGGTGGGGGCGGTGGTGCCATATGCCAGGGCCGGGACGGGGGCGGCGGCCTCGCAAGCCTGGGGAAACCCGAACTTCGGTCCGCAGGCCCTGGAGCTGATGGCCGGGGGGCTTTCCGCAGACTCGGCCCTCGGGGCGGTCCTGGCGGCGGACAGCAACCGGGAATACCGGCAGGTGGGGATGGTTGATCAAACAGGCCGGGCGGCAACCTTTACCGGAAAGAACTGCCAAGCCTGGGCGGGAGGGGCGGCCGGAGACAACTACTGCGTCCAGGGCAACATCCTAGCCGGCGACAGCGTGGTCTTCGGCATGGCCGCGTCATTCGAGGGAACCTCCGGAACCCTGGCTGACCGGTTGTTGGCCGCCCTGAGGGGAGGGCAAAAGTACGGCGGGGACAAGCGGGGAATGCAATCGGCCGCCCTGCTGGTGGTGAGCGAAGGAGGCGGATATTCGGGTTTCAACGACCGGATGGTCGATTTGCGGGTGGACGACCACCAGGACCCGATAGCCGAGCTGGACAGGCTGCAGGCGCTCCACCAGAGGACCTTCGGAGGCGGCGCTTACGTCAGGATCGGGATGGCGGCGAGAAGGGAGGGAAAGACCGCGAAGGCGGAAATGGCGCTGTCGCGGGCCATGGAGATAGCCGAGAAGCACGGCGACGACCCGAATCTATTGAACGCGGTGGCCTGGGAGTTAGCCATTAACGATCACCGGCTCAGGGACGCGCTGAGGATGGCGGAGCGGGCGGCCTCCCTGGCGCCGGACGACGCCAACATCCTGGACACCTGGGCCGAGTGTCTTGCCCGGCTGGGGGACTACCGGAAGGCGGCGGAGATCGAACTGAGGGCATACGAAATCTCCAAAAACCCGGAGTTCGAAGCAAAGAGGAGGGAGTGGAGAAGGAAATCAGGTAAAAGATAGATCCGGCCACCCTGATTCAAAGACAAGGGGGCTTCCGTCGGAAGCCCCCTTATTCCATGGTGCCGGCCCAGACCGGCCTTTTTTGCCTCACCATCTCCGGTATCAGGCGCTGGAGAGGATGGGGCTGAAGGTTGACGGACCCCAGGTCCCGAATCGGATGCCAGAAGAACTCCAGTATGGGCTCGCGGGAGTTCACTTTTCCCGGCAGGGCGCTCCCGGAGACCAGGAAAAGGAAATTCAACTCGTGGGTGCGGCGCTTCTCCCCCCCGAAGGCGTGCTCCACCGCGCCAAGGAAGACGCCGATCCTAATCTTCAGGCCCAGCTCCTCGCGGAGCTCGCGCCGCAGGGCCAGCCTGGCCGGTTCGCCCCATTCTATGTGACCTCCGGGAAGGAAGGCGTTATCCGCTCCCTTTTTGCGCGCCAGCAGGACGCGGCCGCCTTTGGCGATAACCGCCCGGGCGATGACCTCGATCCCTCTCCTTTTAACGCCCATCGGATTTTCCCCCCGCGGTCGACGTGACGCCGGGGCAGGCGGTGCATTGCATGCAGCGGACGCAGTCCGGCGACGAGGGGTCCTTCCGGATGTCGATGTTCACCGGACAGATCTTCCGGCAGTCGGCCTTGGCTTCGCAGGACCTGTCGCAGGACAACTGCAGGAGGGAAACCCTGTTGAACAGCCCGAATAGGGCGCCCAGGGGGCAGGCTGTCTGGCAGAAAGGCCGCCTGAAGAAGATCGAAGTTACAAAGAAGCCGGCCAGCAATACCAGCTTGACCAGGAAAAGCCACCCCACCATGCCCCAGAACTGGGAGTACTGGTCCAATATCTTCATCTTGACGAAGGCCTGGCCGACTATGGGCAGTCCGGCCTCCAGGGTTCCGGCCGGGCAGAGCTTGCAGAACCAGGGCTCGTGGACCAGGGCCGGCAGGGCCACGGCCAGGACCATCAGGGAAAGATACCGCCCCCAGGAAAGCCATTCGGGAAGGATCAGCTTGGCCCTTCGGATCTTCGCCAGCAGGTCCTGCAGCAGCCCGAAGGGGCAGAGATAGCCGCAGGCCCAGCGGCCGACAAACAGCCCGATGACGGCCAGGAAGCCCAGCAGGAAGAAGGGGAACAGCCCGATGATGATGAAATGCTGGAGGGTCCCCACCGGGCAGGCGAAGACGGCCAGGGGGCAGGCGTAGCAGTTGAGGCTGGGGCAGGGGACGTATTTGAGGACCGGCGCCAGGAAAAAGGAATTGGTGATGATGGCGGCGGCGATCTGGACGTAAAGCCTTTTGGTGCGGATGGTCAGGTGTTTGAGCATGGGCAATGGAAAATCGAATTAGATCAGGGAAAGAGACCTCATATCTCCACCGTTTCGTCGATCGGCTCCTTGGGCAGGAAAGTGTGGACCTTGGCGGCATAGCCCTCGCCCAAAGGGATGGAGATGAAGAAGAAGTTCCTGTCGCCGAAGTCGAAAAAGCCCTTGACGTGCTTACTCCGGTCGAAGCTGGCCCGGAGCGGGCATCCACGGTGGGGCGCGTCGGAGCCGTTGACGGAGTGGCATTTCTTGCCTAACACGGGCATCTGGGAGGCGAATTCCTCTCCAAAGCGGCTGTTGTGCCAAACGATGTCCAGGTTCCGGGATAGGATCATCACCGCCAGATGCGGCGATTCCAGCAGGGAATCTTTAAGCTTGGCTACCAGGGAATCGACATCGTCCTTCATGCAGTTCCCTTCACAAAAAGATTATGTATGATAGCCGATTGGCCGGCGATTGTCAACCATCGACGTGAAAAGGACAGATAATCGCGGTTGACATGTCCCGCCCGATGGGTTAAGATAAAGGCCATGGACGGACAACAGGTCAAGGGCACGGCCATACTGCCGGTCGAGGTCTACATCAGGACCCAGTGGGGGGAGCACGGATGGGAGAGGGTGCTGGAGCGGGTCTCGCCGGATACCCGGAAAGTGCTCAAAGGCCGGATCATCCAGGTTAGCTGGTATCCCCAGCCGGTCATCGCCGAGCTTTACCAGGCGGTGGCCGACCTCTTCGCCGGAGGGGACCTGAGCTACTGCCGCAAGGTGGGACGGGAGGCGGCCGATTACGGACTGACCTTCATCCACCGCCTGATCTTCAAGTTCCAGGCGCCATCGATGCTGGTCAGCAAGGGGCCCGAGCTGTGGGGCTCGTACTATCAGCCCAGCACCGTCGAAGTCTCGGAGCCCGAGCCGGGGAGGATCGTGGCGGTTATCCTGGGGCTGGAGGCCAACGCCGCCCACCTGCATTCCATCGCCGGCTGGATGGAGCGGGTGGCCGAGCTGATCGGAGGGAAAAACGTACAGGTCACGGTGGACACCGCTGTCATGCGCTACGAGATTACATACCAATAAAGCCAAATGATTATCCCCTTGGNNTCCGCCCTTTCTGACTGCCCTTCGGTGTAGGGCATGGGGCAATGCTCAGGGTAAACTCCGAAAGGGCCAAAGCATGCCCTGAGTCAGCCCTGCATGTGGCAGTCGAAGGGAGGCACACTTCGGCAGGACTTCGGCGAGACCTCGGCGTGAGCTCGGTCGAACGCTCAGTCGAGCCGCTCAGTGCAGGCCGGGGGCGCAGGGCTAAATATAATAAAAATACGGACGTAGTACCACCCATT
>DHHE01000022.1 GCA_002403115.1 bacterium UBP2_UBA4780
AAGCAGGGGGTTCATATCTCGATAGCCTGCATGACCGGCGGCATGGACCTGGTGCCGGGCGGCGACTGCATGGCCGAGCACATCATCAACCGGGCCGGGGGCGGGGCGGTGGGGGTCCACATGAACTCCCGCTACGGCTGGGGCGCGATCGCGGGCGGCGTCTATGTGATGGGTCCGTCGGAGATGATAGACACCACCTTCATGTGCAACATCATCAGGCGAGGCACGGCGCCACAGGGGCAGGTGCTGGCCATGGCCAAGAACTCCTGGGTGCCGTACGCCGACTCCTCCAACCAGTACGACATGATGCGCTGGTGTCTCTACGAGCTCAACTGCTTCGGCGATCCGGCCCTGCCGATACTGACCGAGCAGCCCGTCGCCCTGACGGTCGACCATCCGGCCACGGTGCTGTTAGGCTTCGACAACTTCACCGTCACCGTCACCGACCCCACCAAGGCGCCGGTGCGGGGGGCGCTGGTGTGCCTGATGACAGAGAACATGGATTCATACCTCTACGACACAACCGACGCCTCGGGACAGGTGACATTGCATCCGGCTCCGATGGCCGACGGCCAGCTGATGCACGTCACGGTCACCGCCCGCAACCGCCATCCCTACGAGGGCACGGCCGCGGTGATAACCTCCTCCGGACCCTACGTCTTTCGGTTGAAGCACACTATCGACGACGCGTCGGGCAACAACGACGGGATCGCCAACCCCGGGGAGACGGTGCGATTGCCGATGTGGGTGGTGAACTACGGTTTGGCCGCGGCCAGCGGGCTGACTGGCACGCTGCGGACCTCCAGCCCCAACGGGACGGTGACTGACAGCGTGTACAACTACGGGAACATCGCCGCCGGGGACTCGGCCCACTACGCGGCAGGCTTCGGGGTGTACGTCAATCCTGCGGACACCAACGGGATGACGATACCGCTGACATTGGAGTGCCGGGACGCCAACGACTCGGCTTGGACATCGCAGTTCAGCCTGACGGTGGGTACCGGGGTTCTGGCATACGGCTCCCGCGGCATCGATGGCAACGGGAGATTGGACCCGAACGAGACGACGGGGATGTCGATTGCGCTTAAGAACAACGGTCTGGGGTACTCGTACAACACCGAAGCAGTGCTCCGCTGCTCCGACGCGCGGATAACCATAACGGACTCGACGGCGGGATACGGGACGATAGCACCCGGGGCCACGGGGGCCAGCGGGGCGGACTCGTTCCGGGTCTCGGTGGGGACGATACCGATAGGGACCAGCGTCGAATTCACAGTGGCCATGTGGGGAGAGGGGGCGGCGGAGCGCCTCCACAGCTGGAGCGAGACGGTGGGCGACGCCCGCTACGCGGCCTCGGGGCCGGACGGCGGCGGCTACTACGCGGTGGAGGACTCGGACGCGGTCTCACGGGCTCCGGTATACCAGTGGCAGAACATCCGGGGGGCCGGTGGCACCCAGATAACCCCCGGCGACGACGGACGGGTGGTGGTCAGCCTGCCGTTCGGCTTCACCTGGTACGGCACCAACTACACCCAGATCTCGGTATGCGGAAACGCTTGGATAGGGCTGGGCTCCATAGCCGCGCCGGCGTACTACCAGTCGCACGTCCACCTGCCCAGCAACGCCACCGACGTCCCCCGGCCAGCGGTGTTCGCCCTGTGGGACGACGTGGATCCCAGCGCCTCCGGCGGCTGGGTCGGCCACTACCACGACGCCGCCAATAACCGCTTTATCGTCCAGTTCGACTCGGTGGCCTTCTACGGGACGACCACATACCGGAACTCCTTCCAGGTGATCTTCCACGACTCCACCGGGAGCGACGCCGGCGGCTGCCTGGACCACGACGTGGTCCTGATGTACCGGAAGTGGCAGGACCGCGGCGAGAGCGGCATCGGCTGCCAGAACGCGGCCGGGACCCAGGGACTGGACCTCTACTACGACGGCTCCGCCGGCAACAGCGGCAACCTGGTGGGGCTTTACGGCAACAAGGCGATCCGGATAACCAGGCAGCCCGAGAACCCAGCGGGAGTGGAGGGTCCCTCGACTCCGCTCGGGAACCCCACAGCATTCAGCCTCGGTGCGGCCTGGCCCAATCCGTTGCGAAGCAGCACCAAGATTAGCTTCGCCCTGCCGCGGGAGACCAAGGTCGAGTTGGGGGTGTACAACATCGTGGGGCAGAGGGTGGCCACCCTGGCGCGGGGCGTGTTTCCGGCCGGGCACCACACGGTCAAGTGGGACGGCAGGTCCGAGGCCGGGCAGAAGGTATCGGGCGGGGTCTACTTCTACCGCCTGACCACCCCGGAGTACACCGGCACCAGGCGGCTGGTGATGCTCAGGTAGGGGCCGGGGCCGCCCATCATGGAAGGGAGCCCGTCCGGGCTCCCTTTCACATGTATTTATATGCCGGGATACCGTTGACAGGCGGCGTTCGAAGCATTATCATTCTGTTCCAGTCTCGAGAAATAAAAGCGAAGGAGCCGGGATCATGAAGAACATACTGGCGGCGGCCGCCGCCGTCTGCCTGCTTGTCACCCTGGCCGGGGCCCAGACCCAGCAGGTCTTCGTTCACACGACGAGCCTCGAGCCGCTGGGGCCGATGATAGGGTCGGGCGATGTCGAGGTGATGGTGGTCAAGAAAGGAATCGGCTTCGAGGGCTTCGCCGACAAGGCCACGGTCGAGCTGCTGGAGAAACGGGGCTACCGGGTCGAGGTGCTTCATCCGGACTACGAAGCATATCTGCGCGATCTGCTCAGCGATCACCGGCAGACTTTCGGGCCGTACTATACGTTTTCCGAAGCGGTGACGGAGCTCAACAACATACACGCGCTTTATCCGGCAATCACCTCGGCGCCGGAGTCCATAGGCACCAGCCACGAGGGGCGGACCATCTGGGCCCTCAAGGTCTCCTCCAGCCCCAACGCCAACAATGGGAAGCCGGGGGTGCTCTACAACGGGGTGCACCACGCCCGGGAGCCGATCACCTGCTCCATCTGCCTGGGAATGGCCAAGCACCTGTGCCAGAATTACGGCACCGACTCCCTGGCCACCTGGCTGGTGGACAACCG
>DHHE01000033.1 GCA_002403115.1 bacterium UBP2_UBA4780
CGAGGCCGGGGAGAAGTTCGGGCTGAGTGGCAAGACTAAGGGAGAACTCGAGACCTTAAGGGTTAAAGAGGTTAACTACTATAAGAATATAAAATGAATAAAACTATTTATCACAAAAGAAAAAGACGATATACACGGTCTTTGCGTATATCTGATATTAACAATATTTACTCAAATAACCTCCTTATATACGGAGATAATGTCACTGCTCTTAAATTCCTATCAACCAAACCCGAAGTAGTTGGCAAAGTAAGATTGATTTATATAGACCCGCCTTATGGCACAAAGCAAAATTTTACGATCTCGGGCGACCGCTTTACCACCATTAGCAGGATGAACGGTGGGCATATTGCGTACAAGGACACGCTTACCGGGGAGGAATATTTAAAGTTTTTAAGCGCCCGGCTGAAACTTATGAAGGATATAATGGCCGATGACGGGTCCATATACCTGCATATAGACAGCAAGATGGGGCATTACGTTAAAGTACTTATGGACAATATATTCGGACAGAAAAACTTTATTAACGATATTACCAGAATAAAATGCAATCCTAAAAACTTCGATAGAAAGGGTTACGGCAACATAAAGGACATGATACTTTTCTATTCGAAAACGAAGAAATACGTATGGAACAATCCCCGCAATGGTATTGAGATAGGGGATAAAGACAGCCGATTTAATTACTCGGACGCAGACGGAAGGAAATTCACCACCACGCCGATACACGCGCCTGGCGAGACCGAGAATGGGCCGACTGGCAAGAAATGGAGGGGTAAGAACCCTCCGCCCGGTCGCCACTGGCGCTACAGTCCGGAAGTGCTGGACGAACTAGATAGGAAGGGATTGTTACATTGGTCATCGAAGGGGAATCCCAGGAAAAAAATATATGCCGATGACATCATGAAGAACGGCGTAAAGATGCAGGACATTTGGGAATATAAGGACCCGCAGGTCTCCAGGTACCCAACCGAGAAGAATCTAGATATGCTAAAGAAGATAATAGAGGCTTCCTCGAACAGCGGCGATATCGTCATGGATGCATTTTGCGGCTCGGGTACAACCTTGGTGTCCGCTCAAGCATTAGGCAGAAAATGGATAGGTATTGATTCTTCAAGTGCAGCTATGAACATTTGTAAGCGCAGACTGATGCGTTACGATTTCTTAGACATAGCCAAGGAGTGTTCCGATGAATAAATGGGGCCAAAAAACCCTATCTTTGGTCACGAAGGAAGATTATCTCGACAGACTGCAAGCCATTTACCCTCACGAGGATGTCGAGCGTGACGTGGATAATGAAACAATAGAATCAATAAGAAAAGCATTTAAAACCAAGAATAATGTGGCTTTGCTAAACAAGCTGCTTGACTTGGAGAAATTCCCTTACAAGGATTCATACGTCGGTTTTCTTCGGAAAGACCGGGCAGCGATAAAGAGAAATCCCCGGACTGTGGGTCGCATATGTGGCAGGCTTTATGATATGGGCATTGAGGGCGTCATAAATGGGGCCACGTCCCCCAAGGAAGCGAATACAAGGAGGGGCAACCAATTTCAGGCCTGGACAAGAAATGCATTCAAGTGGTTGAATAAGGAGGCTTTTCGTTCCTCGAAAAAAGGCATATTTATGCTGGATACTACGGAACTCGAAGCACGCAATTTCTGCAACACGGTAATGGGTGTTGGTATATCAAAGAGGCCAGACATGGTGGCGAAATGTGACAATAATTACGTAATTGGTGAAGCAAAATTTCTCTCATCCACCGGGGGAAACCAAGGCAGGGCTTTTGATGACGGGATTAAACTGGCCAACAACACTAGCGGGAATGCTTATAAAGTATTCATACTGGACGGTATCCACTGGATAGAAACCGGTTCAGATCAATTTCATCGGATAGAATATGGCAACTCAGCTGTTTTTTCGGCGCTTCTTCTGGCAAAATATCTGAAATCAATTAAAAAGTAGGTCGCGGGGCCGGCAAGAGAACTTTAAAATGCTTGAAACCAGGATCGTCACCCTGCTGACCGACTACGGCCTGAGGGACTCCTACGTGGGGGCCCTCAAGGGGGCCATGCTGTCGATCGCCCCGCACCTGATGATCATAGACGTGGGACACACCATCGCCCACCAGGACGTCATTGAGGCGGCCTACACCCTCAAGGGATACTACCGGGAGTTCCCCAAGGGAACCATCCACCTGGCGGTGGTCGATCCCGGGGTGGGAGGGCCGCGCCGCCCGATCCTGGCGGAGACCCGCAACCATTTCTTCATCGGGCCGGACAACGGCATCTTCAGCTACGTCTACCAACAGGAACAGGTTTCACAGGTCATCCACCTGACCGCCGGCCAGTATTTCGCTCCGGAAATCAGCGACACCTTCCACGGCCGGGACGTCTTCGGACCGGTGGCCGCCCACCTGGCCAGCGAGGTCGAGGCCCGGTGGTTCGGCAAGTGGGTGGAGGACTTCATCAAGCTGCCCCTGCCCCAGCTGAGGGCGGCCGCCGGCGCCCTGGCCGGCGAGGTGGTCCACGTCGACCGCTTCGGGAACCTGGTGACCAACATAGACCTGGCAAGCTTCTACGCCCTGGTCAAGGGCAAGCGCTACCGGATAACGGCCGGCGCCGAGTCGCTGGAGTCCATCAGCCGGAGCTACTCCGACGGCCAGCCGGGACAGCTGCTGGCCCTGTTCGGCTGCCAGCAGACCCTGGAGCTGTCCGTGAACAAGGGCAGCGCCGCCAACAAGCTGGGCAAGGGCCGCGGCCTCCAGGTCACGGTCCAAGCCGTTTAACGGAGACAATCATGAAACAGGGACCCGCCATCAAGGCCCGCTCGCTGCGGCACGACTTCGACCGGCTGCTGAGCGACCTCCGCGTCAACATCCACCCGCTGGCCCTGCTCTCCGACGAGACCGTCTGGCACCCCTACTGCGACGTCTACGAGACCAAGCAGGATCTGGTGGTCAAGCTGGAGCTGGCCGGGGTCAACCCCGCCGAGATATCGGTCAGCCTGCGGGGCCGGCACCTGGTGATCCGGGGGCTGCGCCGCGACGTGGGCCTGGGCGACGACCAGCGCATCTACCACACCATGGAGATCAACCAGGGGGCCTTCGAGCGGGTGGTGGTGGTGCCGGAGACGGCGGCCGGCAGCCGGGCCGTCTCCAGCTATCGCGACGGCATCCTGGATATCCGGCTGGCCAAGACGGCCAAGGGGCCGGTGGACGTACCGATCGAATGAGAGGACGCGTTTCCGACATGCCTGAAGAGAACAAGGACATAAAGATCCCGGCCGAGCTGCCCATCCTGCCCCTCAAGGGCCAGGTGGTCTTCCCCTACCTGATCATCCCGCTGGTGGTCACCAACGAGAAGATGATCCGGCTGACCGACGAGACCCTGCTGGGCAACAAGATCGTCGGCATCTGCACCCAGATCCGCCAGGACACCGACGACCCGGCCCCGGACGAGATCTACGGCATGGGGACGGCCGCCCTCATCGTCAAGATGCTGCGCTTCCCGGACGGCAGCATCCGGATACTGGTCCAGGGGCTGAACCGCATCAGGATAACCAAGATCACCCAGACCGAGCCCTATTTCAAGGCCAGGGTCGAGGTGGTCAAGGAGAAGGCGCGCAAGACCATCGAGTCCGAGGCCATGATGCGCAACGTGGCCTCCGTCTTCCAGCGGGTGATAGCCCTGGCCCCCTATCTTCCCGACGAGCTGCAGACGGTGGCCATGAACATCGACGACCCCTCAAAGCTGGCCGACCTCATCGCCTCCAACCTCAACCTGGGGGTGGCCGAGAAACAGGCGGTGCTGGAGGCGGCCGACCCCAAGGAGCGGCTGCAGAAGCTGATGCCGCTTTTGACCAAGGAGCTGTCGGTGCTGGAGCTGGGCGACAAGATCCGCAGCCAGGTCAAGTCGGAGATGGACAAGGACCAGCGGGACTACTTCCTGCGGGAGCAGATGAAGGCCATCCAGAAGGAGCTGGGCGAGGGCGACGACCACGCCGCCGAGATAGGCGCCCTGAGAAAGAGGGTCGCCGAGGCCGAGCTCTCGCCCGAGGCCCTCAAGGCCGCCGGCGACGAGGTGGACCGGCTGGCCCGGATGCCCCCCCACGCCGCCGAGTACACCGTGGCCCGGACCTACATCGACTGGCTGCTGAACCTGCCCTGGCGGAAGGCCACCCAGGACAACCTGGACGTGGCCGGCGCCCGGATGATCCTGGACGAGGACCACTACGATCTGGACAAGGTCAAGGAGAGGATCGTGGAGTACCTGGCGGTGCGCAAGCTCAAGGGCGACGCCAAGGGGCCGATCCTCTGCTTCGCGGGGCCGCCGGGGGTGGGCAAGACCTCGCTGGGGCGCTCCATCGCCCGGGCCCTGGGGCGCAAGTTCTACCGCATCTCGCTGGGCGGGGTCCGCGACGAGGCCGAGATCCGCGGCTTCCGCCGCACCTACATCGGCTCCATGCCGGGGCGGATCATCCAGGGCATGAAGCACTGCGGCACCAGCAACCCGGTCTTCATGCTGGACGAGGTGGACAAGATCGGACAGGACTTCCGGGGCGACCCGGCCGCCGCCCTGCTGGAGGTGCTGGACCCGGAGCAGAACAACACCTTTTCCGACCACTACCTGGACATACCGTTCGACCTGTCGAGGGTGATGTTCATCACCACCGCCAACGTCANNGACCCCATCCCCTCGGCCCTCAAGGACCGGATGGAGGTGCTGGAGCTGCCGGGGTACATCGAGGAGGAGAAGCTGCACATCGCCCGGCAATACCTCTGGCCGCGCCAGGTGTCCGAGAACGGGCTGAAGCCGGACCAGGTGTCGATCTCCGACCAGGTGATCCGCAAGATCATCGGCGAGTACACCAGAGAGGCCGGGGTGCGCAACCTGGAGCGGGAGCTGGCCTCCATCTGCCGCAAGGTGGCCAAGGAGGTGGCCTCGGGCAACGTCGCCAAGACGGAGGTCACCGGGGACAAGCTTCATTCCTACCTGGGGTCGCAGAAGGTTTTCCCCGAGGTGGCGGAGAGGGCGGGCGAGCCGGGCCTGGCCACCGGCCTGGCCTGGACCCCGGCCGGGGGCGAGATCCTGTTCGTCGAGTCCACCCGGATGCCGGGTAAAAAGGGTTTGACCCTGACCGGGAGCCTGGGGGAGGTGATGAAGGAGTCGGCCCAGGCGGCGCTCTCGTTCGCCCGGTCTCGCAGCAGCCAGCTGAAGATCGACCCCAAGTTCTTCGACAAGTACGACATCCACATCCACGTGCCCTCCGGGGCCATACCCAAGGACGGACCATCGGCCGGGGTGACCATGGCGGTCTCATTGATCTCCCTGCTCACCAAGAGGGCGGTGCGGCCCTACCTGGCCATGACCGGCGAGATCACCCTGAGGGGCAAGGTGATGCCGGTGGGCGGCGTCAAGGAGAAGGTCATCGGCGCCAAGCGGGCCGGGATAAACGAGATCATCATGCCCTCGCAGAACCGCAAGGACCTGGAGGAGGTCCCGGAGCACGTCAGGAAGGGGTTGAAGTTCCATTTCGTGGACAGGATGGACCAGGTGATCCCGGTGGCCTTCGGGCAGAAGCCCGGCAGAAGGGCCTGATGGGCATGCTCAGCTCTCTGGCCATGTCGCTTTCCCGGGGGGCCGCCGCCCGGGGGCAGGTTGATTTCACCCGGACGATCAGGCGACCCAAGAAGGTGCTTTGCCTGCCGGCCCAGGACGACGGGGAGCTGCTGCTGGCCCTGCCGGCCATCCGCAGCCTGCGCCGGCACTACCGCGATTCCCTGCTGGCCCTGCTGGTGTCGGACCGGGGGCGCGGACTCTGGCGCTTCGACGACGAGGTGGACGAGGTCATCGAATTCCGGCCCGAGCTGCTCAAGGGGGTGGCCGGCGCCGAGTTCAAGAGGCTGTCCAGGCTGCTGGGCTCCAGGCATTTCGATCTGGCCATAGACCTGGGCTACCGCCCCCGGCCGCTCTGGAGCTATCTGGTCCACCGCTCGCGGCCCGGCGTCTTCCTGGGGGTCCAGTCCAGGGAGAGCGACAAGTACCGCAACCTGGTGGTCAGGGACGTCAGCCTGCCGGCCGACGAGGTGCAGAGGAACCTGGCCCTGATCAGGGTGCTGGGGATAAGCTACGAGGGACACGCCGCCATCTGGCCCAGGCTGGCCGATTCCGACGCCAAGCGGGAGTTCCGGGAGAGGCTGAAGGGGGACGGGCTGAAAAAGCAACAGGCCATCCTGGCCGTCGACGCCGGGCCCTGGGACCAGCGCGAGCTGTCAGTTTTCCTGGATTCACTGGGCCGGCAGCATCCGCTGGCGGTGCTGCTTCTGGGCGGGGAGGCGCCGCCGGCGGGGCAGAGGGAGCTGCCGGTCGTCCGCCTGGAGTCGCCATCGCCGGCCGAGACGGCCGAAGCCCTGGCCTGCGCCCACGGCTTCGTCGGGATCAAGAACGACGTCTTCAGCATGGCCTACCTGCTGAGGGTCCCCTCGGTGATCGCGGTGCCCGACGGGGTCAGGGGGATCCCCTCCCCGGGACCGATCCTGAGGCTGGCGCCGCACAAGGGGAGGCCGGCCTTCCCCCGCCCGGCCGTCCTCAAACTGATAGACGAGATCTCCCACCGGGTTCATTCCTGAGGCGCCCGGACGGCATGGGATAAAAGCTATATTTTTATAGTTTATTCGACACCGGCAAGACATTTCAGCGGGCAGACGGCAGACGGGATATTGATCTCGCCCCCGGCCCCCGCCCTTTCCCGTGGACGGCCGGCTCCAGGCTGCGATGGAAAGGGAGGGCGGCGCGATTTCGCAGAGAAAAAGATATTGACAAAAGACGTATTCCGTTGTATCATAATACATTATGGTCCAATACCGATCCCATGCCCATCTACGAGTATGAATGCCGCCATTGCGGCAACAAATTCGAACTGCTGGTGCGGACCCAGGACGAGCGGCCCAGGTGCGAATCGTGCGGAAGCCAGGAGGCGGAAAAGCTGTTCTCCGCTTTCGGATTCTCCGGCGGCGGAAGCTTCACTTCCTCGGCCGGCGGCAAGGGGTGCTCCAGCTGTTCCACCCACAATTGCAGCAGCTGCCATTAAGGAGGTAGACCCATGACCAAGGCCGATCTGGTGAAGATCGTCTGCGACAAGACCGGGATCACCCAGCGGGACGCCAAGATAGTGGTGGACTCGTTCCTGGACGCCATCGCCCGGACCCTGTCCGAGGGGAAGAACATCGA
>DHHE01000042.1:0-2826 GCA_002403115.1 bacterium UBP2_UBA4780
AAAATCAATAAATTGGAGGTTCACTGATGAAACTCGGATCAGCACTTAAAATGGCAGGGATCGGCGGCGCGTTTCTGCTGCTTGTTTTCCTTTCCATTGCCCCGCATAATGTTGATGCCTACAGCACCAACCGCGGCGGGCAAAACGCCGGGCAAGGCCAAAGCGCAGGCGCCGCCGGCATCGACCAGGTTGCGGCGCCGGACCAGCACGCTACCTGGGAGGGCGTCAACAAGTTTCGGCAGGCGCCCAAGTCGTATTCCGGCCCCCTGAAGATCCATTTATCCAACGGCATCCAGTTCGACACCAGGAAGACCAAGGGCGAGCCGGCATTGCCGCCAGGGCTCACCGGCCAGCCCCCCAGGGACGGCGAGCACGCCTACTACATCGTACAGTTCAACGGCCCGGTGCACCAGGAGTGGCGCGATAACTTGGAAAAGGCCGGTGCCGAGATTATGTTCTACCTGCCGGACTACGCCTACGCGGTGAGGATGACCGAGGCCGTCAGGGCCAACATCGCCTCCTCCAAGTCCGAGGTGGCCTGGACCGGGCTTTTCCAGCCGGCCTACAAGGTTTCGACCCCGGCGGCCGGGAGGACCAAAAGCGGGACGGCCAGGCTGTCCTTGATGCTGTTCAGCCCGGAGAACCTGGCCGACGCGGTGCGCGAGGTCGAGGCCGTGCTGGGCCGCAAGGTGTGGCACAAGATGGAGACCGAGTGGGCCCCGGGCAAGTGGAACCGCAAGATCTTCGTGGACGTCGGGTCCGGCGAGGTCAACGCCCTGGCGCAGTTGAAATCGGTGTACTGGATAGAGCCGATGCCCAAGCACAAGATACACAACGACAAGACACAGGTTAACGTCCAGAACGGAACCCTGACTGCCAACCTCAGGCCCATCTGGGCCAAGGGGATACAAGGCGAGGGGCAGCTTATCCAGAACCTGGACACGGGCTGCTCCGAGGTCTCGGAGTACCATCAGGACCCATCCCGCCGCCACGCCTACGTGAACGGCACCAGCGAATGGTACTGGGACGCCAACCATAGAAAAGTGGTGGGCCAGCAACCGGGGGGGCGCGAAGACGAGCTGTCGTTGGAATGGCCCGCCGGAAGCATGTCCCGCTACGGCGACGCCTGGGACGCGACCCCATCGTACCACGGCACCCACACCTCCGGCAGCAACTGCGGCAACGACACCTTTGTCACCACCACCGCCTACGACGGCATGGCCAAGAACGCCAGGCTGGTCTTCATTGACGGCGGCGGCGACTCGGGCTCGGTGTTCGGCACCTGGGACATCAACCGGGTGGGGGCCTGGGGCTGGGACAGCGCCTTCAAGTACCTTGGCCAGAGGGCCTACATAAGCTCCAACTCCTGGGGCTCGGACGACAGCGGCCGCTACAGCAACAGCTCCATGGAGGCCGACCAGTTCATGTGGAGCCACAAGGATTACCTCTGGTTCTTCTCCAACGGGAACTCCTACTCCTCGGGCGACCCCCTGCTCTCCAGGGCCGGCTCCCCGGCCACCTCCAAGAACGCGGTTTCGGTGGGCGCCGTGGCCGCGGCCGGGACCGGCGGGGCGGGCGGCGCCAACACCGCGGCCTCGTTCACCAGCCGGGGCTACAATGAGGACGGCAGATACAGCCCCACGGTCTGCGCCCCCGGGGTGACCATCATCTCGGCCGACGGCGACGGGGCGGGAACCCGCAGCATGAGCGGCACCTCGATGTCCTGCCCGATCGTGGCCGGCGCCGGCGCCCTGGTGCGGCAGTACCTGACCGAGGGCTGGTACCCCACCGGCGCCAAGATAGCGGCCAACGCCTTCACCCCCTCGGGCGCCCTGATCAAGGCCCTGCTGGCCATCAGCGGGGACTCCACCACCAGCTACAACACTTCGTTCTATCCCGACTCGCTTTTCGGATATGGCCGGGTGAACTTGGACACGGCCCTTTACTTCACCGGCAACCAGACCAAGCTCCTCCTTACGGACAACCGGGAGGGCCTGGTCACCGGCGACGTCATCGAGTACCAGGTGTCCATCCCGGCGGGGGCCACCCAGCTTAAGATCTGCCTCAACTGGGCCGACTACCCCGGGGTGGCCGCCTCGGCCAGGAACATCGTCAACGATCTGGACTTGGACGCCTACGATCCCTCCGCGGTGCGCTACCGGGGCAACCGTTACACCGGCACCGGCGCCAGGCAATCCACGACAAACCCAGCCACCAGCGACGACATCAACGTCATCGAGGGCATCAAGAGGATATCCCCCGGGGTCGGCACCTGGAGGATACAGGTGACCGGCAAGAACGTGGCGGCCGGACCCCAGCCCTTCGCCCTGGTGGTCACCTACCGGACGACCTCCGGCATCTACCCCGCCGGCAAGGTGTTCTTGGACAAGGCCACCTACGGCCTGCCGGCCGCCGGCTACGGCGACACGGTCAGGGTCGAGGTCCACGACTTCAACCGGACCGCGGCCGAGTGTTCGGCCTACGTGCACACCGTGCTGGCCGAGCCCAATCCCGAGCTGGTGCGATGCTACCTGCAGGGCAACGGGTTCTACAAGGGCAACATCAGGCTGCACCGGGGCGATGTCACCAACAACAACGGGGTGCTCTCGGCCGACCAGCGGGACACGATAGTGGCCGCCTTCTACGACGCCTCGCCGGCCTTCTACGACACGCTCCGGGCGATGGTCAACGCCACTAACTTCACCATCAGCAACGTGCGGAACGCCGACGTCACCCCGCCAAACGGCTCCCAGAAGATCATCCTTTGGAACACATCGGAGAACGCCACCACCAAGATCTACTACGGCCTGACCACCTCCCTGGGCA
>DHHE01000042.1:2864-5136 GCA_002403115.1 bacterium UBP2_UBA4780
GACGCCCGGGGCAACACGGTCCGCGACAACAACGGGGGGCGGCACTACCGGTTCAACACCGGCAGCGGCAGCGGCACCAACGACGTTCTGGTGTGGGTGTGGGATGACAACGCCTACGCCAACTCCTTCATCCACGGCGACTATCTGACCACGGCCCTGAGTAAGGGCGGATGGACCTACGATTGGTGGTCCAGCCAGCTGCAGGGGGACTACAGGACCGCCGACCTCAAGAAGTACAAGGCGGTGTTCATCCAGGTAGCCCAGGACGGGCCGCAGGGGGGCAACTATCCCGCCTTCACCCCGTCCCAGCGCGAGACCCTGAAGGTGTACCACAACGCCGGGGCCAGGTTCGCGGTCACCGGGAACGACCTGGGCTGGGACACCTGGAAAAACCAGCCCACCGGCACCGACCTGCGCGACGACACCATATTCTGCCGCAACTACTTGCACTTCAGCTACGTGGGAGACCATATCGTTGAAAACAGCGCCCTCACCATTTATGGCGTGGCCAGTGATCCCATCTCCGGAGACTACACCGGTGGGGTTAGTCATACCAGCTGGAGAGCCGGCGCTTGCGGCGACAGCATCAGAAATTCCCATTATTTACCGGGCTATACCGGAGCGGCCGGCCTAGGCAGCCCGGTCTGGGACTTCCCTGGTGCCACCCTGGATACCTGCGGGACAAAGTGGCAATCCACCGATAATATGGGCACTTTGGGCAACGGGGTCTGGGGCGGCTACAAGACCAGGACCATCATGAACGCCTTCGAGATTACTCAGTTGGAGGCTTCCAACGCCAACAGCGCCGCCCGGGTGGACATCCTGAACAATATGTTCATCTGGCTGATAGGCCACGACCATCCCTACGACACCATCCAGACCCCGGTGGCGGGGAACACCTACAACACCAGCCCCATCAGCATCTCCTGGCGCTCCTACGCCGACGTCGGCAACGGGGCCTACATCGACACCACCTGGGTGGAGTACTCGCCCGACGACGGCATGAGCTGGATAACGCTGACCTCGGGCCACACCGTTTCCTCGCCCTACAGCTGGAACCTCTCCTCGGTGGAGAACGGCATCAAGTACCAGGTGCGGGTCCGCATCAAGGACGGCGGGGTCTATCCGGCCATGAGCGGCTTCGACACGGTGGGCACCTTCACCATCAACCGCGGAACAGCCGGCGACCTCACCGGGCCCATCATCCTGCCCGGCACGGTCAGGCTGAGCCGCAACCCGGTGGGCACGCAGTCGGGCAACGGCTTCAGGGTCTGGGCCACGGCCTCGGACTCCACCACCGGGCTTTCGCCCATATACGCGGCCAAGTGCTCGGTGCGGGTGGGCACCAGTTCCTACGTGTACAACATGGTGGCCGCGGACGGGGCCTTCAACCAGGTGGTGGAGGAGGTCTATGGCGATGTCCCCACGGCGGGCTGGGCCAACGGCACCTACAAGGTCTACGTGCGGACGGCCGACAACAGCGCCGCCAAGGCTTTGCGGTGGGGGGTGTGGGACTCGACCCTGGTCACCGCCACCGGCACCATCAACACCCCGGGCCTGGCGGTGTCCATGGCCTACATGAGCGCGTTGGTATCGGGCAACAGCGTGGTCCTGTCCTGGCGGACCGAGTCCGAGACCAACTCCTTCCAGTGGCTGGTGGAGCGGGCGGCTGGCGAGGCCGGACCCTACGCGCAAATAGGATCGCTGCCGGCGGCGGGCACCAGCACCGGGCCGCGCGACTACAGCTTCACCGACGGCTCGGTACCCGGACCCGGGAACTACTGGTACCGGCTGGTCGAGGTCGACCTGGGAGGCCAGCGCACGGTGCACGGCCCGGTGATGGTACTGGCCTCGGACTTCAGGCCTTTGGCCTTCGCCCTGGCGCCGGCCGCGCCCAACCCGTTCTCCAGGCAGGCGGTCATCCGCTACCAGTTGCCGCACAAGTCGAGCGCCTCGCTCAAGGTCTACAACATCATGGGCCAGCTGGTGAAAACCCTGGCCGACGGTGTGCAGGACCCGGGCTACTACGCGGTGAACTGGGACGGACGCAACGACCGGGGACGCAAGCTGGCGGCCGGGATCTACGTATGCAAGTTCAGCGCCGAGGCGGTGGACGGCAGCCAGAGGTTCAGCAAGGTCAGGTCCCTTACCCTCATCAAATAACGGCCTGAGGCAAAAAGGCGTTTCTTTAGCGATAAAGAAACGCCTTTTTTGTTGACAGGAGGGCTTTTCGGGTTTATAATTGTAAGCCAATGCAATTACGGAGGAATCC
>DHHE01000042.1:5283-5609 GCA_002403115.1 bacterium UBP2_UBA4780
CTGTGGGCCGGCGGCAGCGTCGACGGCAGGAAGACCTTCGGCGTCTCCTCGGTCATCCAACAGGGGGGGGCCATCGGCACCGCCCTGAGCGACTGGGCCTCCGACAGCTCCGGGACCGTGTCCCTGGCCCCGGGCTCCCGGGCCCCGCTGGAGATCAGGGTCAGCCTGACCGACACCACCGCGGCCAACGACGGGGTGAGGCTGGGGCTCCAGGCCGAACTGCGGGCCCACCAGTGGAGCTTTGCGCCGGCCGACCGGTTCTACGTCCTGGAATACGACCTGAAGAACGCCGGCGCCCAGGCCATAGACAGCTTCCACCTCGGCCT